>NZ_JAMYRC010000007.1:0-186787 GCF_040321205.1 Mesorhizobium sp. M0496
CCTGTTTTGCGGCTGCGCGTTTCGCTAACGCCTTCCCCCACTCCGTCGCCGCTTCGCGGCGCCACCTCTCCCCCCTCCGGAGGGAGAGGAAGGCGCCAAGGTTGGCGAACTCGCGCCTTTCCTCTCCCCCCGTCGATCGGTTCCTTGTCGTGATTGACGAAGCAAAAACGCAAAAACCCGCCTAGCGGGCGGGCACAGATCGATACCATGGACGAATATGTAGCATAGCTGCCCTCACGGTGTCAAGAATAAATTCCTATCGAAAGGCGGCGGCGCTTGGCCTTCGGCAGGGTGCGGCATGCCGCGCGAGGTCGCCATGGTCCAGGGTTTTTACGCTGAGGTGTGGTCGGTCATTGCCGGTCCCCCAGCACCTCGACCGTGTCATTGGCAGTAAAGGTCGCCGCCTGAATTTCGTCGACATTCGCATTGCGGCCGCGGCCTTGTTTGGTGTTGGAGCAGGTAGTCGTGCTAAGATCGCCGGTCGGCACCCTGCCGCCTCTGCGCAAAGCGGCTGCAAGTGCCGGTTGGCAAGCACAGGCTGACGGCAGCAGATTTTCTTGGCCGCATATTTTCGCAAGAGCAAGGAGGCGGTGATGAGCGCAAGGGACCGATTTTTCCGCAGCCTGGTGATGGCTGGCCTGTTTGCCGGTGTCTTCTGGGTGGATGCCGCCCTGGCGCAGGACGCAGGGTGTACGTTCAGGCCGGTGGCCGCTACGTCCCGACAGATTCTGAGATGTCGGGAAGGCATTACCATCATTGTGGAAGGTGGCGCTCGTTTTACGCTGGTGGACCGCGATCGAAACGGCAATGCCGATGCGGTCAGGTTGCGGCGCAAGGCGCTGCTGCTCGATGCTCCAGCCGGCTCTGTCCCGGCTGGCTTCGCGGTTGTCACGCCGCAGGCGATCGCCGCGACGCGAGGTACCAAATGGGCAGTCGACGTCGGCCAAGGCAAGACGTCCGTTTTCGTCCTCAGGGGTCGCGTCGCCGTAAACCGGCCGGCGTCCAGTGCCGGCGTGGTGCTGTCGCCGGGCGAAGGCGTCGACGTCGAGGCCGGAACAGGACCCCTGACCGTCAAGCGCTGGCCCGCCAAGCGTGTTTCCGCATTGCTGGCCCGTTTCGGCCAGTGAGTTGCTGTGAGCAGGCGAGCGCTTCCGACGCTGATCGCGCTCGTCCTCGCGGGTGTTTGGGGCGCCGGCCTGGGCTTCGCGCACTGGCGCGGCAATTTGTGGTTTCTCGATCGCGTTGAAGCAACGATGACCGATCTTCGAACGCTTGTTCGAGGAACGGCAAAGCCACCGGAGCTGATCACCATTGTCGCGATAGACGACGACGCAGTGCGGCACGAGGGTACATATCCCCTCAACCGCGCCACGCTTGCCCGGATCGTCGATACGATAGAGCGCCTTGGCCCGAAAGCCATTGCGCTCGACCTGCTGCTGGTCGATCCCGGGGCAAAAGACAACGACGAGGCGCTCGCGCGCTCGCTGAGCAGGGGTCCAAGCGTAATCGCAGCCGCGGCGGTCTATCCCGGAGGCAAACAATGGACGATGGGCGAAGGACCCATCGCCGGCGTGCCGAATGCCGAGCGGTTCCTGTGGCCCCTGAAAGCGTTCTCGGATGCCGCCGCTGTCGGCGTCGTCAACGTGGCCACCGACAAGACGGGAACGCCCCGCTTCGTGCCGTTGCTGTTTCGGACCGGAGATCGGCTGGAAGCGTCTTTCCCCTTGCGTGTTGCCGCCATGGCAGCAGGAGAGGATCCAGAAATCGCAGCCGATCATCTATCGCTGGGCGGACGGTCTATTCGGACGGACATTGGTCACATCCTGCCTCTGACATTCTATGGTCCGCGAGGCACGATCCGCACGATCGGCGCGGCGAGCGTGCTGATCGGCCAATTCGATCCCGGCACTATCCGGGATCGAATTGTTGTGATCGGAGCGACTGCAACCGGCACCGGCGATGTTTTCCCGACACCGTTCGATCCCATACTCCCGGGCGTCGAAGTCATATCGACGGCGATTGCCCATCTGACGGCCGGCGACGGAACAGTGCGAGACCAGCATGTTCGGCTTGCGGATGCCGGCTTTGCAGTGGTGCTGCCGATGATTCTCGTGGGGCTGTTGGCTTGGCGGCGAAACGCCGGCGGCCTCGCGGCGATCGCCGGCGTGGTCTTGCTCTGGTTGGTGGTCAACATGGCCGCTTTCTCGCACCACATCTGGCTGAGCGCCGCGTTGCCGATAACCGCCGCCGTTCCGCCGGTCATCCTGTTCGGGGCCGCGCAGCTTTGGCTGGGCAGGCGCCGGGCCCAATTTTTCGCAACGCAGAGCCAATTGCTTCAACGCGTTGAAGCCCCAGGCATGGGGGAGTGGCTGGCCAAGCATGGCGACTTCCTCTCGGAGCCCGTCCGGGGAGATGCCGCCATCCTGTTCATCGATCTGTCCGGCTTCACGGGACTGAGTGAATCCTTGGGACCGGTCGCCACACGCGAACTCCTGAACGGCTTTCATGCGTTGGTCGGCGAAGAAGTGACGAGCTGCGGTGGCGTCGTCACGAGTTTCATGGGTGACGGAGCCATGATCCTGTTCGGTTTGCCGGAACCAGCACCGAATGATGCTTTCAATGCCGCCCGCTGTTGTGTGGCGCTCTCCAGCCGCACCAACGATTGGCTCGCCACATTGCCTGCATCGACCGCATCCCGGCTCGGCTTCAAGATTGGAGCCCACCACGGAACAATCGTAGCCTCCCGACTCGGCAGCGAAGGCCGTCAGCACATCGCGGCCATAGGTGACACAGTCAACGTTGCCAGTCGCTTGATGGAGATCGCAGCCGACCAGAATGCCGAAGTCGCTGTGAGTGACAAAATGCTTGATGTCGCCGGCCGCGCCTGCGCGTTGTTCCTATCCGGTACCTTGAAAGGACCTGTGGAAACACAGATCCGTGGGCGATCCGGCTCGCTCGCAATCTGGCTTTGGCAGAGTGCACGGACGTTGCAGTAGATCAGGCCCTGATCAATGTGGCGGCCCTTCGCCAAAGCTTCGCCACCCCCTCAATGCCGCTTAAAATACTGCACCTCCCGCTCATGCTTCTCAGCCGCCTCCCGCGTCTCAAACGTGCCCAAATTCCGCCGCTTGCCGGTCTTTTCGTCCTTCTTGCGTGAATAGAGGCGGTATTTTCCACCTTTCAGTTTTCGGATCATTTCGCTTGTCCCTCCTCAGGGCTTCGCCGCCTTTTGGTCTTGAGGGTGCGCGCGGCTTGTTCGACGGCGGCGCGGTCGTGGCCCAGGCGGTCGATCAGCGCCTGTGCTTCGTCGCCCGATATGCCGGTGCGCACCGCCAGCGCCTCGACCTCCAGCACGTCGGTGCTGGCGATCTCGCCGGTTTGCGCATCGCCTGCCGTCAGCGGCAGCGCTGCCTCGCGGTCGATCTCGGCCTCGGCCTGGTGCCAGTGCCGCTCGGGATCGCCATGCATCCTGCCTTCGCGTTCCCAGATCAGGTATGCGCGCTCACGAATCCTGTCGTTCCGGTCGTCGTCCATGTCTAGGGTCCTCCTTGGGTCAGGGATAAACGTTGTGCCAATCCGAACGATCCAAAAAATCTGCGTGATGGGATCGCGCCATGTCCTGCGGCGCGCGGGCTCGCCACGCTACTGGCATTGCCGTCTCGGCCCGCCGGAGTATGGCTGGTAGCTGTTGTCTTCCGGGCGGTAGGAACGGTAGCGGCTGAAGCAAGTGTCGACATGGTCGGCGGAAAGCTCGGCGCCGCCGTCATTGATAGCGTAGACGCCCAACCCCGCGCCCTCGCCCGGCTGGGCGGCGTGGTCGGCGATGTCGAGATAGGGCGAGATGCAGGGGCGTTGCTGCCCGCTATAGGACATGTAGCTGTTGTCGTCCGGCCGGTAGGAGCGGTAGCGGCTCGCGCACCAGGCGAGATGCGGAGGCGGCAGTTCGGCCGCGCCGGGCGCGATGGCGCCGGTGATGATGGGATCGGGTGGCGTTGGCTGCGGTTTGGCGGGGATGTCGGGCGGTGCGGACTGTTCGGCCGGCAGACGCTCGAGGCTCTGCGCCGCCTTGTTCACCGGCCGCGCTTTTTTGGTCCACAGCTCCGCCACGCTGACGGTGGCCGATGCCGGGCGCGGCGGCTTTGCGGCAAGCAACCAGGCGGCGAACGCCAGCCCGCTGCCGAACACCGCAAGGGTCAGCACGAAGCCGCAGACCAGTCCCAACACCGCTTTCACGTCACGCTCCTTAAGTCCCTGCTAATAGAATGCAGGGCCTCGAGGCTGGTTCCAGAAAAACGCTCGGCCGATGCCGGCGACGCCGCTCACGCAGACACACTCCAGAAACAAAACTCAACAGTTCGGACAAACTGGCGAAAAAATCGGATGGCATAAGCCTCCCGCAGCGGCCGGAAAATGGCCGCGCCGGGCGTTTGCCGGCCAGGACGAGAAAGCATGGAAATGGATCACGGTGTCGACATCGCCGAACTGGACGCGGCACCACCGGGCAGCCAGCCCGAACCCGACCTGGCAAGCATCGATGCGCGGGTAAAGACGGGCCCCGCAACAGTCGCGCGCGGCCAAATCCTGACGGGCGCCGACTTTGCCCGGCAAGGCCTGCCCGGTGAGCGGCTCGATACGGTGTTCGAACAGCTCGCGCAGACATTCGCCGCCTTGCCGGCGGTGATCTCCGACGGGCGTGCCTGGACCTATCAGGAGTTGGACAAGCGCGCCAACCAGTTCGCCCGCCTGCTGGTCAAGCGCGGCGTGCGGCCGGGCGACCGCGTCGGGCTCATCCTCGACCGCTCGGCGGAGACCTATGTTGCGCTTCTCGCCGTGATGAAGGCGGGTGCCGCCTTCGTGCCGCTGGCCACGGCGTTTCCCGAGGAGCGGATGACGCTCATCATCGAAGACGCCGGCTTGAGCCTGATCGTCACCATCGCCGCCTATGCCTCGCGCGCCGGTCAGCTGCCCGTCCCGCATCTGCTGATCGACAGCGCGGCCGCCGAAATCTCCAAACAGTCCAGCGCGCCGCTGAAGCCGCATGCGAAGACTTCGGACGACACCTGCTACATCCTCTACACCTCGGGCACGACAGGCAAGCCCAAGGGCGTGGTCATCAAGCACCAGAGCTTCGTCAACTTCATCCGCGTCGCCGCCGCCTCCTACGGCTACCGGCCGGGCGACCGTGTCTATCAGGGCATGACCATCGCCTTCGACTTTTCCTCCGAAGAGGTCTGGGTGCCGTTTGCCGCCGGCGCCACGGTCGTGCCCGCACCGGGCCAGATGCCGCTGGTGGGCGAGGAACTGGCTGATTTCCTGCGGTTCCATGACATCACCTGCATGGCCTGCAGCCCGACGCTTCTGTCGTCGATGACATCGGACGTGCCCAGCCTGCGCACGCTTCTGGTCGGCGGCGAGGCCTGCCCGCACAATCTGGTGGTGCGCTGGTCGAAGCCGGGGCGGCAGATCCTCAACACCTATGGCCCGACCGAGGCGACCGTCACCGCCACCATGGGCGCGCTGACGCCCGACAGTCCCGTTACCATCGGCGCACCGCTGCCGACCTACTCGATCGTCATTCTCGACGCTTCGCTGCCGCAGCTTGCCGAGCCCGGTGAACTGGGCGAGATCGGCATTGCCGGCATCGGGCTCGCGGTCGGCTATCTCAACAGGCCCGACCTTACCGAACAGAAATTCATTGCCGATTTCGTCGGCCTGCCGAACAACCCGTCTAAGCGCATCTACCGGACGGGCGACCTTGGCCGCATCAACGACAGTGGCGAGATCGAATACAACGGGCGCATCGACACCCAGGTCAAGATCCGCGGCTACCGTATCGAGCTCGGCGAGATCGAGGCGGTGCTGCTCGACCAGCCGGAGATCGCGCAGGCTGTCGTCACCACCTGGGAGATCGAGTCCGGCCGCGTCGAACTGGTTGCCTACTATGCGCCCAAGGCCGGCATGCCGGCGATTTCCCGCGCGGATCTCGCCCAGACGATGAAGCGGCGCCTGCCCGATTACATGGTGCCCTCCTATCTGGAGGAACTGCCTGTTATCCCGATGACGGTCTCCAACAAGGTGGACCTGCGCCAGCTGCCGAAGCCGACAAGTGTGCGGCTTTCGGCCGATCGCGCGATGGTGGCGCCCGGCAATGACGACGAGCGTTTCCTGGCCGACGCACTGGCGACCGTGCTGAAATTCGAAGAAGTGTCCGTCGAGGACAATTTCTTCGACGATCTCGGCGCCAACTCGCTGCTGATGGCGCATTTCTGCGCCCGCGTGCGCACCAGGAAGGAATGGGCGACGGCGTCGATGCGCGACATCTATCTCCATCCAACCGTGGCGCGCCTGGCGCGGCATCTGGGCGTGGCGGAGGAGATGACCACGGCCACCAACGAGCCTGTCCTCACCCGCCGGGCATCGAATTTTGCCTACTGGACCTGCGGCGCAGCACAACTGCTGTTCTATGGGCTCTACAGCTATGTCGCCCTGTGGGCGGTCAATGACGGCCTCAACTGGATGTATGACGCGCTCGACGATCCACTGCAGCTTTACCTGCGCTGCGTGGCGCTTTCGGCCGCCGTGTTCTTCGGCATGTCGGGCTTTGCCGTCATCGCCAAATGGGTGCTCATCGGCCGCTGGAAGGCGGAGGCGTTTCCCATCTGGGGCGTGCGCTACTTCCGCTTCTGGGTCGTCAAGACATTGATCCGCACCGCACCCGTCGTGCTGTTCCGTGGCAGCCCGCTCTACAGCTTCTATCTGCAGCTTCTCGGCACCAAACTCGGCAAGAACGCCGTCATCGAATCGAAATCCGTACCCGTCTGCACCGATCTCATTTCAATCGGTGCCAACACCATCCTGCGCAAGGAATCGATGATCCTCGGCTTCAGGGCGCAGTCCGGCTATATCCACACCGGGCCGCTGACCATCGGCCGCGATGCCTTCGTCGGCGTCGGCTCGACGCTCGACATCGACACCCGGATCGGGGATGGCGCCCAGCTCGGCCACTCATCCTCGCTGCACCGCGGGCAAAGCATCCCGGACGGCGAACGCTGGCACGGATCGCCGGCCGTGCCGACCACGGCGGACTATTGCAAGGTGCGCAATGTCGATCCTTCCAACATCCGGCGCTTCCTGTTCGAAGCGGTTCAGCTGATTGGCCTGTTTGCCATTGTCACCCCTTTGCCGCTGCTGTTCCACAGCTACTGGGAAAATGTCGGCGACGACTATCAGGAGACGATCGGCATCGTCGCGATCGGTACCACGGTCACACTGTTCGGCTACATCGCCGTGGCTTTTCTGGCGGCGACGCTGGTGCCGCGCCTGACAAACCTGATCCTGAAGCCAGGCCGCACCTACACGCTTTACGGCTTCCGCTACTGGCTGCAGACGGTCGCCGAATTCACCAGCAATTCCCGCGTCCTGGGTCTCCTGTTCGGCGACAGCTCGGCCATCGTGCACTATATCAGCGCCATCGGCTGGAACCTCAACAAGGTGGTGCAGACCGGTTCCAACTTCGGCTCCAACCAGCAGCACGAAAACCCGCTTCTGTGCGAGATCGGCACCGAGACCATGGTGTCGGATGGACTGTTCATGATCAACATGCACAAGTCCGCCTCCGCCTTCCGGCTCGAGCCGACGCGCATCGGCGAGCGCAACTATCTCGGCAACAACATCTACTATCCGCCGGACGGACGCACGGGCGACAATGTCCTGCTCGGCACCAAGGTGATGATCCCCATCGACGGGCCGCTGCGCGAAAATGTCGGGCTCTTGGGTTCGCCCGCCTTTGAAATCCCGCGCATGGTGAACCGCGACAAGGAGCTTATCGCCGGCATCGACGAGGCGGACCGGCGCCAGCGCATCCCGCTGAAGAACCGCCACAATCTGGTGACGATCCTCCTGTTCGTGGCAACGCAATGGGTCATGTTGTTCGCCACGCTGGCGATCTGGGACCGGGCGCTGAACTACTATACCGAATGGGCCGAGGTTGCGCTCTTCGTCGCCGTGCTTTTGACCTCGGCGATCACCATTCCGTTCTACATCCTGGTCGAGCGGGCGAGCCTTGGTTTTGGCAGGCTGAAGCCGCAGATGACGACGATCTACGACGTCGCATTCTGGCGCCATGAACGCCACTGGAAACTCGCGGATTCGCCGATCGTGCGGCTGTTCGCCGGCACGCCGTTCCGGCCGATGATCCTGCGCCTGCTGGGCGTCAAGGTCGGTAGCCGTGTCTACGACGGCGGCAGCAATTTGACCGAACGTTCCCTGGTGGAGATCGGCGACGACGTCACCCTCAACGAGGGCTGCGTCATCCAGGCCCATTCGCTGGAAGAAGGCGCGTTCAAGTCCGACTTCATCCGCATCGGCAAAGGCTGCACGCTCGGACCCTCCGCCTTTGTCCACTATGGCGTGGTGATGGGTGAAGGCTCGGTGGTCGATGTCGACTCCTTCGTGATGAAGGGCGAGGAGCTGGAGCCCAATTCCATTTGGCGCGGCAACCCGGCCAAGCTGCATCGCTTCGTCGAGCCGATCACCGACGATGGCTCCAAGGTATCGGCTTGAAGAAGGCATCGGCTTGAAGACCGCAGACATCCGTCTCGTTGCCGTGACCGAGGCCAACCGGGCCCTGGTCGCGGCCCTGGAGCTCGCTCCGGAGCAGATGGATTTCGTCGCCAGCAATGCGGACTCCCTGGAAGAGGCCGAAACTGACGAAGACGCGAGGCCGCGCGTCATAATGGCCGGGGATCGTGTTGTCGGTTTCCTGATGTACGAAGCACCACGCGATGACGACGAGGCGCGCATCTACCGCTTCATGATCGACCGGGCCTCTCAAGGTAGAGGTTACGGCAAGGCCGCGCTACGCGAAGTGCTGGACGAGATCAAAAGGCTCGGCCACATCAGGCACGTTTCGATCTGCTACGAACCGGAGAATGATGCGGCGCGAAACCTCTATCGCAGCGCCGGTTTCGTCGAAGAAGGGCTCGACGAGGACGGAGAAATGATCGCCGATCTGGTCCTCGCCGCACGGACGCACGATCCGTGACGCGGCCGCCCGCAAGTCTGCCCGAGGAAATCTCCTTGGCCGAAGCGATCGCCGCCATCGCGCCCGACAGTGCCCGGGTCGGATGCCGGGTCATACACGATGGCGACGAAGCCCATCTGCTGCCCGAGGAAGCGCGTTCCATCCCTGCGCGTCAGCCGGCCACGCGGCGGGCCAGCGGCGCGGCGCGCTGGATCGCGCATGGGCTGCTGGCGGATATCGGCTTCAACGATTTCGCCCTCCTGCGCACGCCCTCCGGCGCACCCGCCTGGCCCGACGGGATAATCGGTTCGCTCGCCCATGACGACGATATGGCGGTGGCGGCGGTTGCGCCCATTGGCCATATCGTCTCGCTGGGTATCGACGTCGAGCCCGCGCAGCCTCTCCCGGACGACATCTTCGCACTTGTTGCAATCCCTGCCGATAGGACGGACGCAGCGGACCGGCATCTTGCCGGTCGCATCCTCTTTTGCGCCAAGGAAGCTGTCTACAAGGCCGTCTATCCGCTCGATCGCGAGGTGCTCGGCTACGAGGACATCACCGTCGACCTCAACGCAGGCCGTGCGACGACGAAGACGGGCCGCAAGGTCAGCCTCGCATACTGTGTTGCCCCGCGTGTGGTAGTGCTGGCGTTTGTCGAGAGCGAGGCGCGTTAGCTCGCAGCCCTATTCGCCAACGATCTCCGTATAGTCCCTCACCTCGCCATCGAGCCCACGCAACCGCCAGCTCTCCCCGTCCCGCGCCTCGACATAACAAGGCCCGATCGGCACTTTCCCCCCGCCTTCCGGCAGGTCGAGTACATAGACGGGGTTGCAGATGCCCGACAGCCGGGCGCGCAATGCCGCGGCCAGCGCCTGGCCCTGCGCAATCGTCGTGCGCCTGTGCGCCATGCCGCGCGCGAGGTCGCCGTGGTGCAGGTAATAGGGTTTGACGCCGAGGCGGTACATCAGCTCGCGGCAGAGTTCCTCCAGCACCTCGACACTGTCGTTGACGCCCTTGAGCAGAACGCTCTGGTTGAGCAGCACGAAACCCGCGTGGCGCATCGTCCGGCAGGCTGTCTCGGTCGCGGGCGTGATCTCACGCGCGTGGTTGAAATGGGTGACGATTGTGACCATCAGCCGGCCCTGCAGGGCGGCAACCAGCCCTGGCGTAATGCGCGATGGCAGTGCCACCGGCACGCGCGTGTGGATGCGCAACAGCCGCACATGCGGGATCGCCTCGATGCGCGCGAAGATTTCGGCCAGCGCCTTGTCAGGCAGGGATAGCGGATCGCCGCCGGTCAGGATCACCTCGCGGATTTCGGGGTGGTCGGCGATATAGGCCAGCGCCGGCTCCAGCGCCTCGCGCGTATAACCCCTGCCGATCGCGGTCAGCGATTCCTTGCGGAAGCAGAACCGGCAATAGACCGCGCATTGATAGGTCGGGAACAACAGCACCCGATCGGCATGGCGATGCGTCAGCCGCGGCACCGGGCTGAATTCATGGTCGGCGATCGGATCGTCGAGCTCGCCGTCCTGCTCCATCAATTCGTCGGGCGACGGGATGACTTGCGCCCGGATCGGGTCAGCGGGATCGTTCCAGTCGATCAGGTCGAGATAAGCTTTGGGAACGCGTACCTTGTGGTTTGCCGCCGCGGCTTGCGCCGCCGCACGCTCGGCTGGCGACAGCGGCAGGGAGGCGAGATCGCGGACGTGGCGAACACCGGCGCGGACGTCCGCCTGCCAGGAGGTGTCGGCGGCGGGCGCATCTTGGAGGTTGGTGTCTGAGGTCATCGGTTTCTCGGGGCATTCTAGCCGTGCTATCGGCCAGATGGGCAGTCGGGTCAACCACGTGCTTTGCCTTGTCAGAGCCGCGATCCTTCGCGCCCCCCTCTGTCCTGCCGGACATCTCCCCCACAGGTGGGGAGATTGGATGTCGCTTCGGCTTTCGCCAATCTCCAATGTCGCAAGAGGAGAGCCGGCGCCCGAACTGCCAATCTCCCCCCTCGTGGGGGAGATGTCCGGCAGGACAGAGGGGGGCGCCACAGAGCGCCAGCCTTCCCGCCACCAACTTTCGCCGCATCGACCACGCCCGCAATTTCAGGCAAGCTCACAGGCGACAGCGCCGCAAGGGGAGATGCGGCGCCTCGGGAGGAGGACTGCCATGAGCCACACAACTCCGGCGCTGCCGCGCTATAGCGATGCCGTCGCGCGCTTTCGCCTCTCGGATGAGATCGCAAAACTTCACGGCGATCCGGCCACCGGCATCAACGCCTGCATCGAATGCTGCGATCGCCACACCGGCCAGAACCGGCCGGCCTTGCGCGCCATCTCCGCCGCCGGCGAGCTGCGGGAATTCAGTTTCGATGACCTCAAGGACATGTCCGCGCGGGTAGGCAACGTCCTGAAAGCAGCCGGCGTCGGCCCCGGCGATGTCGTCGCCGGCATGCTGCCACGCATTCCCGAGCTGGTGGCGCTCATCCTCGGCACATGGCGCACCGGCGCGGTCTACCAGCCTCTGTTCATCGCCTTCGGCCCCAAGGCCATCGACCACCGGCTGAAGACCAGCGACGCCAAGCTCGTCGTCACCAACGCGGCCAATCGCGGCAAGCTCGACGAGGTCGAGGATTGTCCTCGGGTTGCGACCATCCTTGCCCCCGGCGAACCCTTGCCGGCCGGCGACATCGATTTCCGCGCCGCCTTTGCCGCCGCCGCGCCCGAATGCGAGCCGGTGATGCGCAAGGGCGACGATCTGTTCATGATGATGTCGACCTCGGGCACGACAGGTTTCCCGAAGGGCGTGCCAGTGCCGCTCAGCGCGCTAATGGCCTTCGGCGCCTATATGCGCGATGCGATCGGACTTAGACCCGACGACGTCTTCTGGAACATAGCCGATCCCGGCTGGGCCTATGGCCTCTATTACGCCATCACAGGACCCTTGCTGCTCGGCATCGCCACGACCTTCAACGAGGGCGCCTTCACCGCCAAAAGCACCTACGACATCATCGAGCGCCTCGGCGTCACCAGCCTTGCCGGTTCGCCCACCGCCTTCCGCCTGCTGCTGGCGGAGGGACTGGCGTCCGCCGCCCGCGTCAAGGGCCGCCTGCGCGTGGTGAGCAGCGCCGGCGAACCGCTCAACCCGGAAGTTATCCGCTGGTTCGATGCCCATCTCGCAGCCCCCATCCATGACCATTACGGCCAGACCGAGAACGGCATGATGGTCAACAACCATCACGGCCTGTCGCACCCGGTGCGTCACGGCTCAGCCGGCTTTGCCATGCCGGGCTACCGCATCGTCGTGCTGGATGAGGCCGGCCACGAACTTGGCCCCAACCAGCCCGGCATCCTCGCCGTCGACATCGCGAAGTCGCCGCTGCGCTGGTTCGGCGGCTATCACCGGGCGGAGACGCCGGCCATAGCGGGCGGCTATTACCGCACCGGCGACACCGTCGAATTCGAGCTCGACGGCTCGATCTCCTTCATCGGCCGCGCCGACGACGTCATCACCTCGGCCGGCTACCGCATCGGCCCGTTCGACGTCGAAAGCGCGCTGATCGAACATCCGGCGGTCAACGAGGCGGCGGTGGTCGGTGTGCCCGATCCGCAGCGCACGGAGATCGTCAAAGCCTTCGTCATCCTGGCGCCTTCGTACAGCGGCAGCCCGGAACTGGCGGAAGAACTGGCGCAGCATGTCCGCAAGCGCCTCTCGGCTCACGCCTATCCGCGCGAGGTCGAGTTCGTCAGCGAGTTGCCGAAGACGCCGAGCGGCAAGATCCAGCGGTTCCTGCTGCGGAAGGCGGAGGTGGAGAAGCGGAAGGGGTAAGCGGGGCTGCGCAGGGGCACGGGTGGCTCCATCCCTTCAATGCGCCACGCCATCCGAAGCGTGGAGCAGCCTCCAGGTCAAACCAACGCGACCATGGAACTGTGAAACAAAATGTTCGGCGGCCATAGTCTCGAGGCCGTCATCGACGAGCGCCTCGATGCTTCGCCGCATCAGGACAAGCTGCATCTGCCTGGCGTGTTCCAGGTCTGCCTCTCGCATGATTGCCGTGACGTGGTAGGCGACGACGGGCTGGCCGAGGCAAGATAGCAGCGCGTTGGCCTCGGCTGTCACCGCCATCACTGCGTCTTCGATCTTCATTCTGGCGCTCCTCATCAAAAATGATGCTGACGCCTCCCCACAAGGCGACGGTGGTCCGTCGCTTCTTTTTTGAGTACCCCGCGCGGCCGAAAGCGGCACGCCAAGCTGATAGTTGCCGTCTTTCCAGGTCCCTCGAGCAGCCTCGTTCGGCCCAAAAACAGTATCCGCCAAATTTGATTCAAAGGCGACCGGATAGTTAATCGATGGTTAATGGGCCGATTGCATCCCCGATGGACCAGGATGTTTGGCTTCGACGGTCGCTGCCGCGCAATTGCCGCAAAGCTGCTCGATGGCTCCCGGCCTGTGGATCGCGGGGGGTATATCATGCGGCTGGTTTGGACCATCATCTTCGCGCTCGTAACCGGCACGGTTTTCGCGGCCTCGCCGGAGGACGATTATATCGCCGCACGCGACAAGGCGATTTCCGCCATGGCTGCACTGGCAAGCGCGAACGAACCCGTGGAAACGCTCGATGCCGCCGGAGCGAAGGCGTCGGCCGATCTCGAAGGGCGTCTGTCCGCCATCCTCGGCCCCTTGGCGGTTGCCGATTTCCCGGCAAACGGCACGATCAATCTCGGAAGCCTGAGCGATGCCGATATCGGATTCGGCATGCTCGACGGTTTGCGATACGCCAAAAGCGATGACGGCCCGAGCCTCGTGGCAACGACGCGGGGGCTGCTCGAGCGCTGGCTCCAGTCCAGGGCGGCCGAGCTGGACGAAAACTTCAGACTGCCAGCCGGCATCGATGCGGCGTTGAAGCTCGATGCTTTCTACACCCAGGCGATCAACAGCGACGCAGCGTTCACGGGGACTCTCGACTTTTCGCTGAAGAAGCCAGAAGGCGCAGACATCGCCTTCGCGCGGCTCGGTGGCTGGGCGCAGGACATAGGACCGAACCCCGACCAGCAGGTCATCGTCACGCTCGTCAAGGGCAATAGCGTCATGATCGCCTCGGCGCCCGCGGCAGCGCCTATACCCAAGATCGCGGCCTGCGACGCCGTGTGGACGTCGGCGGACGCCGCCGCCCAGAAATTCCAGGAGGCTTACCAGGCCTCGGACCTCAAGGACGAAACGGCGTATGATGCCGCCAATGTCGCCTGGGAAAAAGGGGACGCCGACTATCGCGCCTGCATGGGCGAGCACCTGCCGAGCGAGCCGGTCTTCCCCGCACTTCTCGCCCAGGCACAGGAGCTTGCCGATCACATGGCCGGCAAGTAGGCCACTTCCCGGCGCGTCGGCGCCGAGCCTCCTCAGCCCTGCCGCCGTTGGCCCTTTGCGCCCGCCATCGTCACATACGCGCTCTCGATCGTCTCGAAAGTCAGCTCCGGATAGAGCGCCCCGGCTTCCGGCGTGGCCGTTTCAAGCGCTGTCTCGCCGCGTATCCAGAACGCCCGCAGCAAGCCGAGGCCGGGAGCTACCGCGATCATCGCCTCCAGTTCGTCGGCGCTCTGGGGCACGATGCGCGGCGAGCGGCCGCTCACCCGGCGCCACAGATCGACCATTTCGTTCTGGGTGATCTTGTTCTGGGCGATCCGGATCTCGCTGCGGATGGCCTTGGGGTCGTTCAACGCGCGCAAGGTGACGGCGGCGATGTCCTTCTCGCTGACGAATGTCGCCGGCACATTGCCGTTGCCATAAAGCGTCACCTCTTCGGGAGGCAAAGGCGACGAGCCGAAGCGCATCAAGTCGCCCAGCGTTGCCACCCAGGTCGAAAAGAAGCCGTTGGTGTAGACCACCGTATAGGGCAGATCGACCTCCTTGATCGCCGAGAAGACGTCCCGCTTGAGGTCGAGTGGCGGGATCGAACCCGGGGCGGCGGCGGCAAAGTCGAGGCCGAAGCCGGCAGAAGGCACATAGCGGGACACGCCGGCATCCCTGAGCGCGCGCACCAGCGTCATCTCGCTGGCCGAATCCACATGCACCGAGGAGATGACGCGATCCACCTTGCCGACGGCGCGGACAAGGCTGTCATAGTCGTCGAGATCGCCAACATGGACCGTGGCGCCCAATGCCTTGAACGGGCGCATCCGCTCTTCATTGCCGGCTGTTGCCGGACGAACCAGAACGTGCAGGCGATCGCCATTGCGGGCGCTGGCCTGCGCCATCTCGCTGCCGAGCAGCCCCGTCGCGCCGATGACAAGGGTGCTGGTCATATCGCCCTCCCATTGCGCAGGATGGAACCATTCCAGTCGCGTTCGAAGCCGATATCGTGCAGGCGATGGTCCGAGAAGCGCGCCACCCGGCGCAGCATGCGGCGGCGCTCGATTGCGGCCGAGGTTCTGAGAGCGAGGCCGCTCATCGCGGCGCTGATGGAGTTGAAGGTCGGGTTCATTGTCCGTCTCCTGTGTTTGCCTGGGCGCAAGCGTGCCGGCGCCGTCCGCGAGGGACGAGCATGACGATCGCTCACATTGTTTCTGGTCGTTCAGCGCAGCGGCGAGATGGAAAACCCGATCTGGATGCGCTGCTACGCCTATAGATTGGACATTTCCGGGCTGGACGACAAACGACTCTTTGTGCAGGATTTGTGAGCAACGCTCACAGGTGGATCATGCCGCGCAGACTGCCGCCCCTCACCGCCTTGCCGGCCTTCGAGGCCGCCGCGAGGCATCTGAGTTTCTCGAAGGCGGCGGGCGAGCTCAACGTGACCCATGGCGCGGTCAGCCGCGCCATCCGCAACATCGAGGACCGGCTGGGCATCCAGCTTTTCGATCGGGGGACGCGGTCCGTGCGCCTGACCCCTGTCGGCGCGGCCTACGCATTGGAAGTCAGGAAAGCGCTGGACCAGATCGCTGCCGCCACCATTGCCGCCACGCCCGACCGCACCACGGGCATCCTGAACGTCAGCACATCGGACGGTTTTGCGGGCCGCTGGCTGGTGCCGAGGCTGCATCGCTTCCACCGCGCCAATGCCGACATCGACGTGCGGCTCTCCACGTCTGGCGTGCTTTCCGATTTCGTCAGCGACGGCATCGACATCGCCATCCGCTATGGCAAGGGCGGCTATACCGGAGTGACCGCGGAATTTCTTGCCGACGAAGAGGTCTTCCCGGTCTGCAGCCCGGAACTGCTGCAAGGTGAACATCCGCTGCGCCTGCCCGGGGATCTCAGGCATCACAAATTGATTCATGACGCTTTTCGCATCGACTGGGCGACATGGCTCGAACACGCAGGCGTCGGCGATGTCGACCCCAAGCGTGGCGTGCGCTTCGATTCCGCCACCTTCGCCGTCGAGGCCGCGGTGCAGGGCGAAGGCGTGCTGCTCGGCCGAAGCGCGCTGGTCTCGGCCGACCTTGCCGCGGGGCGGCTGGTTCGTCCCTTCGACCTCGCGCTGAAATCCGCCTCGCGCTACTACGTCGTCTACCGCGACGGCGCGCTGCGCCAGAAGAAGATCAGAGCGTTTCGCGACTGGCTGTTCGCCGAAGTGGCGGCCGACTGGATCGGGATGACCAAAAGCGATTGAGGCAGAAGGCTTGCGCCTGCGAGGCGCAAGCGGCGCCGCGCCGACCCCCACCCGCTGCTTCGCAGCGACCCTCCCCACAAGGGGCAGGGTGAGGAAGCGCGTATACGCCAGTGGGTCAGCGCCTTAGGACGATGCGGAAAAGCTGGGCTCCCCACCTCCCCCTTGTGGGGAGGTCGGACCGAAGGTCCGGGTGGGGGTGTGCTGGCGCAGATCTTGAAGAACCTGATTCCTCGTCCCCGTTTTGCGAGAATTGAAGCCGTCGCTTGCCCCGCGCTGCTCCTTGGCGCGATAGGCTTCGGGCACGACGAACACTTCGTCGGCCCGGCCATAGCCGCCGTCGGCGACCTCCTCCACCAGCACCATCGTGTAGGGGCGCACGCCCTCGCCGAAAAAGTCGACGAACATCTGGGTGGTTCGATGGATGAGGTCTGCCTTCTGCGCCTTGGAAAGGGCCGCTTGCGGCATCTTGAAGTTGGCGAATGGCATGATCGTTTTCCTTGGTCTTTCGAGGGTGGATTCAAGCTGTGGATAGAGCCAAGCCGGCTGATTGCCGCCTCAGACCACGCCGCCATTGGCGCGGATAATTTGCCCGTTGACCCAGCCGCTGTCCGGCCCGGCCAGGAACGAGACCAGCCCGGCAATGTCGTCGGGCTGGCCAAGCCGGCCGAGCGGGATCGTCTTGCCGATGGCCTCTATCTGCGCCTCGCTCTTGCCGTCCGTGAATAGGGCGGTTTCGATCGGTCCGGGCGCCACCGCGTTGACCGTGACACGACGCGCGCCGAGTTCCTTGGCCAGGATGTGGGTCATTGCCTCGACGCCCGCCTTGGTGGCGGCGTAGACGCCGTAGGCCGGCTGGTAGAGGCCGACGACGCTGCTTGAGAAATTGACGATGCGGCCGCCGTCGCGAAGCCGGCGCGCGCCTTCCCGCATGCCGCGAAACACGCCGCCGAGATTGATCGCGATCTGCGTGTCGAACGAAGCATCGTCGGTCTGCGCGATCGGCGACGTCTTCATGATGCCGGCATTGTTGACGAGGATGTCGATGCCGCCGAACGCCTTCTCGCCGGCGTCGAACAGCGCTGCGATGCCGTTCGGATCGGCGATATCGGCCTGCACGGCGATCGCCTTGCCGCCGCCAGCCTCGATGGTGCGGACAAGCTCTTCAGCCTCCGCGCGGCCGCGTGAATAGTTGATGACGACGGCGACGCCGTCGCGGGCGAGCCGCTGCGCGATCGCGGCACCGATGCCTTTGGAGGCGCCCGTCACGATCGCCGTTCTGGGTTGATCAGATGCCATGGAAGTGTCTCCGCGTTGTTGGTGACACAGACATAGGCCACGCCAACTTCCGGATAATCACCCGCCTATTGACATCACTATTCGGAAACTGCGAACAAAAGCCATGGATCGGCTGGACACGATGCGGCTCTTCATTCGCGTTCTGGAGCGGCGCAGCTTCACCGCTGCCGCGGCCGATCTCGGCCTGCCGCGTTCAACCGCGACGGAAGCGGTCCGGCGGCTGGAAGAGCATCTCGGCGCACGCCTGCTGGAGCGAACGACGCGGCAGGTGAACGCCACGCAGGATGGCGAGGCCTACCATCGGCGCTGCCTGTCGATCCTGGCCGAGATCGAGGATGCCGAGGCCGCCTTCCGCAACGCCGAGCCCTACGGGCTGCTGCGCATCGACGCCAGCACGCTGCTCACCCGCACATTCCTGTTGCCGCGCCTGCCGGAGTTCCTTGCGCGCTATGTCAGGATCGACCTGCAGATCGGCCAGAGCGACCGGCTGGTCGATCTCGTGCGCGAGGGGGTGGATTGCGTGATCCGCGTCGGCGAGCCGCCCGACAGCGGCATGATCATGCGGCGCCTGGCTGTCATACGCGAGATCACCTGCGCCAGTCCCGCCTATCTCGAACGCCACGGCACGCCCGCCTCCCCCAATGCGCTCGACGGTCACCAGGCGGTGGGCTTCGTCTCGTCGCGCACCGGAGAGACCCTTCCGTTCGAATTCACCGTCGGCGGCAAGACCCTTGAGGTTCGGCTGCCGGGCCGCGTGGCGGCCAACAATTCGGACACCGCCGCCGATCTGGCTCGGCTTGGCCTCGGCCTCATCCAGGCGCCGCGCTATCGCTTCGAGAAGGATCTCGCCGACGGAACGCTCGTCGAGGTGCTGGCCGACTACCCGCCTTCGCCGACGCCGCTGTCGGCGCTTTACCCGCAGAACAGGCAACTCTCGCCACGCCTTCGCGTCTTCCTCGACTGGGCCTCGCGCATCTTCGCCGAGGCTGATCTGTAGGGGTAAGATCAAAGGGTTGGCGTTGCCGAGCGTCTTCTCATTCCCTGAAGGCGCGGCTGATCTGGTCCTGCAGCGGCTTGACGAGGTAGGAGATCACGGTTCGGTCCTCGGTCTTGATGAAGGATTCGACCGGCATGCCCGGAACCAGCTTGACCTCGCCGAGGCGCGCCACCTCGGAGCTCGTGGTCGCGATGCGGACAGTGTAGTAGCTGATGCCGGTGCGCTGGTCGGTGGTCGTATCCGGCGAGGTCCGTTCGACCGTGCCGTTGATTTGCGGCGTGGTGCGCTGGTTGAAGGCCGAGAAGCGCAGCGCCGCCGGCTGGCCGATCCAGAGCTGGTCGATGTCGCTCGGCGCGATCTTGGCCTCGACAGTCAGGCTGTCGCTGTCGGGCACGATCTGCATGATCGTCTGACCAGGCGTGATGACGCCGCCAATCGTATGGGCGATGGACTGCTGCACGACGCCGTCCTGCGGCGCGCGAATGTCGATGCGCCTGAGCTGGTCCTCGGCGGCGATCTTGCGCTCCGTCAGTTCGCCGACCTTGCCGTCGATCTCGCGCAAATCCTTGTTGACGTCGGTGCTGAGCTCGAGGTCGATCTGAATGATCTGCAAATTGATCTCGGCGATCTTGCCCTGGGCCTGCGCCAGGGCGGCCGTCAACTGGCCGCGCTCGCCGTCGAGCCGCGCCGACTCGCGCTCCATGGCGGTCAGGCGGTCGATGGAGATCAGCCGCTTTTTCCATAGCGCGCGTATGCTGGCCAATTCCTCCTCGACAAGCGCGATTTCCTGCGTCTTGGCATCGGCCTGGGCGGTGTCGCCGCCGATCTCTTTCTGCAGCTGGAGGATGCGCTCCTGCAACTGGCTCTTTTGACCGGAACGAGCCGCCCGCCGCGTCCCGAAAACCTGTTCCTCGCCGGCGATGACCTCGGCGATCGCCGGATCGCCGCGGCGATCGAGAAGGTCCTGCGGAAAGGCGATGGCGTCGGCGCCCTGGCGTTCGGCCTCGAGTCGCGCCTCACGCGCCGACAGCTGGTCGAGGGCCTTGGTGACGACGGCCAGATTGGCCGCCGGCATGGTCGGGTCGAGGCGCACAAGCAGCGCACCGTGCTTGACGCGGTCGCCGTCCCGCGCGGCGATCTCGCCGACGATGCCGCCGGTCGAATGCTGCACGTCCTTGACGTGGGAATCGACGACGAGAACCCCCGACGCGATGACCGCTCCCGAGATTCGGGTCAGCGAGGCCCAGCCGCCGACGCCGCCAACCAGCAGCGCGACCGCAATGAGGCCAAAACGCATGTAGCGTCGAATAGATTGGTGGGAGGAGTTGGGCATCGTTCCTCCCCTCATTCACCAGCCGCGGCCACGCCAGGCCGCGGCGCCGGCTCCTCGGTGGCGAGCCTGAGGTGCGGCACGGCGGCCACCGCCGGTTGCGGCCGCGGAAACAGCTTGTTGAGGACGTCTTCCTTGAGGCCGAACGCCTGGACGCGGCCCTGGTTCATGGCGAGGATGAAGTCGACCGTGCCGAGCGCGCTTGGTCGGTGCGCCACGAGCGCGACGATGCCGCCACGCTGCCGCACCGAAACAATCGCCTGGAACAGCGCCTGTTCGCCTTCGGCGTCAAGGTTGGAATTCGGTTCGTCGAGCACCACCAGGAAAGGATCGCGATAAAGCGCGCGGGCCAGCGCGATGCGCTGGCGCTGGCCGGCCGAGACGGCCTCGCCGAGTTCGCCGATCTGCGTCTCGTAGCCGTCGCGGAAACCGACGATGAGATCATGCGCGCCGGCCGCCTTGGCGGCGGCAATGATCAAGGCGGGATCGGCATCGGGCTCGAAACGCGCGATGTTCTCGGCGATCGAGCCGGCAAACAGCTCGACGTCCTGTGGCAGATAGCCGACGAAGCGGCCGCGATCCTCCGGCGACCACTGGTCGAGGTCGGCGCCGTCGAGCCGGACCCTGCCGGCGGCGGGCGGCCAGGCGCCGACAAGCGCCCTGACCAGGGTCGACTTGCCCGAGCCGCTCTGGCCGATGATGCCGACGGCGTGTCCCGCTTCCATCGCAAAACTGGCGTCCTGCACCAGCAGGCGCTGCGTGCCGGGCGCCGCGACGCTGACGCCCTGCATGAAGACGTGGCGGTGCGGCTTCGGCATCGCCATCGGCTCGGCGTCGGCCGGCACGGCGGCAAGTATCCTGGTCAGTCGCTGCCAGCCTTGTCGCGCCGTCAGGAAACCCTTCCAGTTGGCGATGACCAGATCGACGGGCGCCAGCGCGCGACCGCTCAGGATCGATGCGGTGATGATAATGCCGGCCGTCGCCTGCTGCTCGATCACCAGCCAGGCGCCGACGCCGAGCATGGCCGATTGCAGCAGCATGCGCAGCACCTTGGACACGGCGCCGAAGCCGCCGGCGATATCGCTGACGCTGCGCTGCTCGGCGAGATAGTCGCGGTTGGCCTCCTCCCATCGCCTGGCCATCCTGCCGCCCATGCCAAGAGCCGCGATGACTTCCGCGTTGCGATTGCCGGTCGTGGTCAGGCCGTTGCGGATAATGCCGGTCTGAGTGCCTGAGGTGACCGGCTTGCGCGTCAGCCGCTCGGCAAAAACGGTCAGGAGTACAAGCACGATCGCCCCGACCAGGGCGGTCAGGCCCAGAAGCACATGAAACATGAAGATGATGGCCAGATAGAGCGGCAGCCATGGCAGATCGAACAGCGCGGTCGGGCCGGTGCCCGACAGGAAGGTGCGCACGCTGTCGAGGTCGCGCACCGGCTGCATGCTGTCGCCGTTGCGCCCGACCTTAAGCGGCAGCTTGAGGACGCTGGAATAGACACGGGCACCGAGCGCCTCGTCGAGGGCGCCGCCGATGCGCACCAGGATACGCCCGCGGATGAAATCGAGCACGCCCTGGCCGGCATAAAGGATGGCGACGAGCAGGCTGAGGCCGATGAGTGTCGGCACGCTGCGGCTCGGCAGCACGCGATCGTAGATCTCGAGCATATAGATCGAGCTGGACAGCATCAGCACGTTGAGAACGCCGCTGAACAGCGCTATGGCGATGAATGCCGAGCGGCAGGATTTGATCGCCACCGCGAGTTCCGAGACCTGCTGCCGGGCACCGGGCTTGGCACCGGGCCTGGCAGCGCCTCGCGCGGTTGCCGCGACGCCGGCATCCACGCCGGTTTTGGCCGTATCGGGACTGCGTGTACGAAACAGCACAAGAGCGCCGAACCCCGCCAGCGCCAGGCAGAGCAACCCGAGGCCCGGCGACGCCAGCATGCCACCGAGTCCAAGAAAAAGGGCGCAGGCGATCACGATCAGACCCAAGGACCTGATCCTGGCCTGCGCCGAGTTGAAGAGAGTGGAGCCCCTTCCCATGCCAATTCACGCGGGCGGCGCTGCGGCAAGGCACGCGGCCGAAAGGCCGGGCGCCTGCCTCAGGCGATGCCCGTCAGGCCCCCCACTTCATGCAGCGTAAGCCAGAATTGATCGAGGGTATTGGGATGCTCGTCGATGATGTTGGTTCCGTCGAACCAGGCTACATGGCCACCCGACCCGGATGTCACCAGTTGATCCTGGTTGAACCACATCAGCGCGTTCTTCAGGCCCTCGCCATCGGCCTCCTTGCCGCCGTTCCAGTCGGTGATGCCGGTGCTCGCGTCGGTGACATCGACATATTTGGTCCAGGCAATCGTGTTTGTCTTGACCGCGGTCCCCGCCAGCGCGTTGCCGTTCTGATCGACGAAGCCGTCATTGTTTGCGTCGACATTGACGCCGAGCCCCGCCCAGGCGCCCTGTCCCTTCAGCCACATCACCGCCTCGTCGATCAGGTTGTCGGGTTGAGCGACGCCGTTGTTGATGTTGAGCTGGGTGGCGATCGCCTGCTGCAGCATGATCACGCGCGCATCGCCGCCGGTCGGGCTCGATTCTATGGATTTCGCCAAGGCGATTGAAATCCACAGGTCATGGGCATCGTCGGCTATGCCGTTGTGGTCTGTATCCCCAAGCAGCAGATATTTGCTCTCGTCGATGGCAGTAGCCGGATTGTCGACGCTCGGGTTGACGTCAAGGCTCGACAGGACGCCGCTGGCGACCGCGCTCTTGGTCGGATTGCCTTCATTGTTGGCAATATTGTCCCAGGCGTCCGTGTGGCTGCCCCAGAACCCTTGCGTGAGCGCTTTGTTCGAGAAGCCCTCATAGTCGCTGCTGTCGGTGGCGAGCGGCGTGAGAGAATGTCCGGCCGTGTCGGTAAAGGCATCGGTGGTGGCCGTCGCAATGTTGACGTAGCTGCCGAGCTGCGCGATGCTGGTCGCCTTGAAATGCCAGGTCTCGTCCGTATCGAGCAGGCCATTGTGGTTGATGTCGCCGGTATTGAAGCCGCCGCTGGTTATCGCCGCAGCATTGAAATCGTCGCCGGTTCCGACCGTACCATTGTCGTCCTTGACGACGACGTTGGCGAGCGCGACGTTTCCGTCGTTCTTGACATCATAGGTCCAGGTCACTGCCTGCCCCTGGAAGATGTTGAGGCCGTGATCGACGCCGTTGGTCTTCTTGTCGAGCGTGATATGCGGATTGGCACCGAAGTAGCTGGAGCCGTCGGTGTCATCGGGGGTGGCAGTGTGGCCGGCATCATCGGTGAACGAGCCGGAGGCCGTGCCGATATTGCTGTAAGCGCCGATGCCCGCCACGCCGGTGCCTGTGAAGCTCCACGCCTCGTCGGTGTCGAGCTTGTTGTCCTGGTTGGTGTCGCCGACATTGAAGCCGCCGCTCAGATCCGCCGTGACGACCACGCCCTGGTCGTCGGTCACGTCGATACCCGAAAGCGCGACGTTGCCGCCATTGGTCACAGTGTATTTCCAGGAGATCGCCTCGCCAGCCAAAATGGTCAGGCCGTCGCCGGATGTCGCGCCGTCGACCGTCACCTTGTCGATGCTAATCTTCGCATCGGCGCCGAAATAGCTGGAGCCGTCGGTGTCGGAGACCGTGACCGCCCCTGCCGTGCCGGACACGGAGCCGATGTTGGCGTAGTCGCCTGTGATGGCCGTGCCGCTGCCTATGAAAGTCCATGTCTCGTTGGTGTCGAGTTTGCCGTCAAGGTTGGTATCGCCGACGTTGTGAGTGGCGTCGCCAAGCACCGGCGCCACAACCACGCCCTGGTCGTCGGTTACGACGATGTTCGACAAAGCGACGTTGCCAGTGTTGCTCACAGTGTATTGCCAGCTGATCGCATCGCCGGCGAGCACCGTCAGGCCGTCGCCCGATGCCGCGTCGTCGATCGTGATCTTGTCGATGCCGATTCCCGGGGTATCGGTGCCAGTGCCGGACGTCGTCGTGGTGCGCCACTCCTCGAAACCGCCGTTTGATCCCGAGAAGCCCGAAAACAACGTCACATAGGAATCGGCGGTGACGCCGGCGTCCGTGAAGGAACTGACGGGGATCAGCACACGGTAATCGTCCGTTCCCGATCCGTGGTTGGCATCGATCAGCAGATGCGAGGTGTCGAGTGAGTAGACCGTGTCGAAACCGGCAAACCCCGCGGTGTAGTCGGCAAGGGTGGCCCCGGAGCCGGAAAGATAGACCTTCAGGTCGGTCAGCGTGATCTCGCCGCTCGTCGCGTTGTTGCTTTCGTTGAGGTCCAGCCGGAATTCGATGTATTCGACGCCATCGACGATGATCGGAACCAGGTCGCCATATTGCAGGCTGTGCGTGAAAGAGGCTTTGTTGTCGAGCACATTGCCGTTCTCGTCGGTATTGAAGCCCTCTTCGACATTTGTTGCCTGCAGCCGCAGGAAGGAATCGTAGTTGCCGGTCCCCGATCCTACGGTCGTTGCCTCGAGAAGGGCATCATCGCCGATATCGATCACCATGTTACTTCCTCCACTTTGTTGTACGGTCGGCAGTCAAGCCGCCACCGTCTACCTCAACCTGATTGCGACGCCGGCGCAGGGCGTTCGGCTGTCCGCAGAACGCGGCCAGGCCGGCGAGCAATCGTTTCGTGACAAAAGCTTTGAACAGGAAAAGAACCGGCGGAGAGACTGCCTCCCATTCGCCGGACACAGCTCTTCCCGGATGACGGAACTGGCCCGTCGTCGGACTGACTGCTACGCCCACACCTAGCCCCCAACCCCTACACGATCCCCAACGATCGCCCAGACGTTAATATTTCCCAAACCATATTTCGCAGGTTGCAATGCACCCGTCCATATATCCCGGGTTATAGACAGCAAGGCAGCGTTAATTTCGAAAAAAATGCTTCTTCCCTGCAAGAATAATATCGCGATGCCGGCTAAATTATTTTCAGAAATTGAGTTTCACCAGCCGAATTGTAAATTTTTCCTGACGAGGGCGGCAGTTTTTTCAAGATGAAGACCAGCATCAGCGCTCCGCAGCGACGCCTTCTTTCAATCCGACGTCGCGCGTCTTGCTAGAGGGGCTGCTTCGGGATTAACTAAGCAACTGCTAATGTTTTGCGCGGCCACGCTGCTTCTGTCAGCATGGCCTCACGCTTCGGGGGATGCGGACCGGGTTTCGATGCCCGCTTCCGGCAAGAAGCAGTCACTGGCGCGTCGTGGAGACACGCAAAGGGAGAAGACGCCATGACCGAGCACGGGCGCAGGCCGCCACCCATCGATGGCAATTTTCCGCCATGGGGCCGTGGCGCCAAAGGCCGGCAGCTGGCGAGTTGAAGATGGTCACCTCGGTTTTCGTCGCAGACGACCATCCGCTGCTGCTGCACGGCCTGACCGACCTAATTGCCCGCGATCCCGGTTTCCGGGTGGTCGGTTCGGCGCAGGACGGCACCGTCGCCATGGCGATGATCCGGCGCGACGTGCCGGATGTTGCCGTGCTCGACATCAGCATGCCGGGGCTGAGCGGTCTCGACATCGCCGCCGAAATCGGCAGGCAGGGCCTTGCGACGCTTTGCGTGCTTTTGACGGTCGGCGCCTCGCAAGCCCAGCTCTACGACGCGGTCGCGATTGGCGTTGCCGGAATCGTGTTCAAGGAGACCGCCGTCGAGGCAATGCTCAGATGTCTCCACCAGGTCGCTGCGGGTGGCCGCTGGCTGCCGGCCGAGATTGTCGGCAAGGCCGTGCAGAACGAGGCGTCCCGCCGGATCCAATGGCAGAAACTGTCGTCGCGGCTGACCAGGCGAGAAATGGAGATCGCCCGACTGGTTGCCGCGGACACGCCGTACGAACGCATCGCGTTCGACATCGGCATCTCGAAAGGCACGCTGAAAATCCATATGAACAACATCTATCGTAAATTGGAGGTCGCCTCGCGCGTGCAGCTTTTGCAGCTGGCCGCCGGCCAGATAGGGCTGAGTGCCGCCAGCGGCTTTCGCGATCAATCCGATCTCGAAAATCCGGCCAGGGACGCGTAGCCGCGCAGACTTCGCCGAGCGCGTGTGGGGCGTTTCTCTTCGCCACGATCTTGGCGGCGGCCATCCACTGGTCGGCCACAGCCCTTCAGGCGCTTACGCGCCGCTGGAGAGGACGGATCGCCTGTCGCGGGCGATGCCAAGGAGCGGCTGGGCTTGAGTGCTGTGCTCATACGCCCGGATGGCTTCGTCGCCTGGGCTGCTGACGCTGACCCAAGCCCCGAGGAAGCTGCTCAGGCCGCTTCGCGATGGTTCGGCAAACCAGAATAGGTTCGGAGCGCGAAATCCCGTGGCCAAAGAAAACGAGGTAGGGTGTCGGGAGCCACGACGGTCGTTCGTCCTTTGGATGCAAAGCAGAAACTGGATATCCAACCCTTCACCCGGAGCCTTCCAATGACCGCCACCATCACAGCCTTCGAACGGTCGCCCGATGGAGGCAAGGGACTGGCGCGTGATACGCGCGTTCGCTGGGCGCTGGAAGAAGTGGGCCAACCCTACGAGGTTCGTCTCGTTTCGTTCAGCGCGATGAAGGAGCCCGCACATCTGGCGCTTCATCCTTTCGGGCAGATTCCGACTTATGAGGAAGGCGATCTCGGCTTGTTCGAGACGGGGGCCATCGTGCTCCATATTGCGGAGCGCCATGCGGGCCTGTTGCCGGACGATGCGAATGCCCGGGCGCGCGCGATTACATGGATGTTCGCCGCGCTCAGCACGATGGAGCCGCCGATCCTTGAATTCGGAACCGCCTGGCTCTTTGAGAGCGACAAGCCCTGGTCCGCGCAACGCATGCCTCTCGTCCAGGATCGCGTCCGTAACCGGCTGGGCCAACTTTCCCGTCGCCTCGGCGATGCCGACTGGCTCGATGGCGCGTTCAGCGCCGGCGACCTGATGATGGTGTCGGTGCTGCTCAGGTTGAAAGCGTCGGGTATGCTGGACGACTATCCGAACCTCTCCGCCTATGTCGCCCGCGGCGAGGCGCGGCCCGCCTACAAACGTGCCTTTGACGCGCAATTGGCGGTTAACACTGCCGCATCGACCGGCTGATACAGGCCGTTCCGGGTCCAAGGACGGACATAGGCGAATGAGCGTACTTGATCCATAGCCGAAGTTTCCCGAAAATCACCTCGAAGCCGGTTCCGGCCACCCAGGACGCACGCCAGTTCGGTCTATTTGCGCCCTCTGGCCCAATCGCCGCAGATGAGGAACCGGATAGCCATTATGAGGAGACTGTTTATAACGGTCGCTGAGATTGCGATAACCAAGGGGAGACGATGCGCTACATACGTCCGCTTTCAATCGAAGATGCCGTTGGCCAATTGGCCGGTGCGGCTGGCACGGCCGCCATCCTCGCGGGAGGCAGCGACCTCCTGGTCAGGATGAAGGGCGGTTTTGTCGAACCCGACCTGATCGTCGACATCAAGGCGATCGACGGCCTGAGCGAGATCCGGGAAACGCCTGAAGGCTTCAGCATCGGTGCCGCGGTCCCCTGCGCCGTCCTGGGAGAGAGCGCTGCCCTGAAGAAGGCATGGCCTGGCGTCGTCGAAGCGGCCAAGCTGATCGGCTCGAAACAGGTACAGGGACGCTGCACAATTACCGGCAACCTCTGCAACGCCTCGCCGGCTGCCGACAGTGTGCCGGCTCTCGTGGCGGCCGGCGCCAGGGCATCGGTCGTCGGGCCGGCGGGCAGGCGCACGATTCCCGTGCAGAGCGTGCCGACCGCGCCGGGCAAGACGTCCCTGGCCAAAGGCGAGATCATCGAGGCGATCCTGCTCGACAAGCGCGCGCCGCGTTCGGGTGATGCCTATCTGCGTTTCATTCCACGCACCGAGATGGATATCGCGGTGGTCAGCGCCGGCGTGAACCTGACGCTCGATGAGCACGGTGTCGTGAAATCGGCCCGCGTCGCGCTGGGCGCCGTGGCGGCGACGGTGCTTCTGGTCGAAGAGGCCGCGGAGGTTCTCATCGGCTCCAAGCTGGACGAAGCGACGCTGGAACGGCTCGCCAAGGTCTGCTCGGGGGCCTGCCGTCCCATCGACGACAAGCGCGGCACCATCGAATTCAGAAGAAAGGTTGCGGGCGTGCTGGCCAAGCGGGCCGCCACGACCGCCTACGCACGTGCAGGAGGCAAATGATGGCTGGAGTTGCGGTTTCAACGACGATCAACGGCGACAGCGTCGAGTACCTTTGCCAGCCGGACGAGACGCTGCTCGACGTCCTGCGCGATCGCCTGGGGCTGACGGGCGCCAAGGAAGGCTGCGGCACCGGCGACTGCGGCGCCTGCAGCATCATCCTCGACAACAGGCTGGTGTGCTCATGCCTGGTGCTCGGCGCGGAGGCTGAAGGCCGGCGCGTCGAGACCATCGAGGGCATGGCGCATGGCGACAAATTGCATCCGCTGCAGCAGAAGTTCCTCGAGCACGCAGCACTCCAATGCGGCATCTGCACGCCCGGCTTCCTGATTGCGGCGAAGGACCTTCTGGCCAAGAACCCCGACCCGACCGAGGAGGAAATCCGCTTCGGCCTCGCCGGCAACCTCTGCCGCTGCACCGGCTACGACAAGATCGTGCGCGCCGTCCAGGACGCCGCCAGCGTGATGAAGGGAGCCTGACCATGAATTTCGATCCGCGTTATTCGGCCCGCAACTTCGCATCGGTCGGCACACGTCCGATCCGCCCCGACGGCGTCGACAAGGTGACGGGCCGCGCCCGCTACGGTGCCGACTTCAACATGGCCGGCCAGTTGGTCGGGCGCGTCCTCAGAAGCCCGCACGCTCATGCGACGATCCGCAAGATCGACACGTCGAAGGCAGAGAAGCTTCCCGGCGTGAAGGCGGTGATCACCGCGGCCGACCTGCCCGACCTCACAAATGGCGATTCCGCCATGTACGACATCCTCGACAACTGCATGGCGCGCAAGAAGGCGCTCTATGACGGCCATGCTGTGGCCGCGGTCGCGGCCGTGGATGCCCGCACGGCCAGGCAGGCGCTGAAGCTGATCGAGGTCGACTACGAGATTCTGCCGCATGTCACCGATGTCGACGAGGCGGCGAAGCACACGGCACCGCTGATCAACGACACGATCTTCACCGAGGGCCTGGAGGAAAAGCCCGTCAAGCCGTCCAATATCTCCAAGCGCAGCCAGTTCGGTCATGGCGATGTCGGGGCGGGTTTCGGGGAGGCTGATTTCGTCGTCGAGCGCTCGTTCAAAACCGGGCAGACGCACCAGGGCTATATCGAGCCGCATGCCTGCGTGGCCAATGTCAGCTCGGATGGCACCGCCGACCTTTGGGTCTGCACGCAGGGCCATTTCGTCTATCGCCAGCACTGTGCGCAGTTGCTCGGCATGGAAGCTTCCAAGCTGCGCGTCACCTCCTCGGAGATCGGCGGCGGTTTCGGCGGCAAGACCCATGTCTGGGCCGAGCCGGTCGCACTGGCGCTGTCGCGCAAGGCCGGACGTCCGGTCAAGCTGGTGATGACGCGCGATGAGGTGTTCCGCGCCTCCGGGCCGACAAGCGCCACATCGATCGATGTCAGGATCGGCGCCCGCAAGGACGGCACGATCACCGCCGCCGAGGCGACGCTGCGCTATTCCTGCGGCCCCTATGCCGGCATGTGGGCCGAGATCGGCGCCATGACCGCGTTTGCCTGCTACAAGCTCGAGAACGTCAAGACAGTCGGCTACGAAGTGCTGGTCAATCGGCCGAAGACCGCTGCATATCGCGCGCCGTCGGCGCCCATGGCGGCGTTTGCGGTGGAAAGCGCGATCGACGAGCTGGCCAAGGAGGTCGGCATGGACCCAGTCGCGTTCCGGATCAGGAACGCCGCCCAGGAAGGCACCAGATCATCCTACGGCCCGGTCTACGGCCCGATCGGCATTGGCCCGACGCTCGAGGCGGTGAAGAGCCATCCGCACATGAAGGCGCCGCTGGGCAAGAACCAGGGCCGCGGCATGGCTTGCGGCTTCTGGTTCAACTTCGGCGGCCAGACCTGCACCGACCTCAACATCGGCATGGACGGCTCCGTCTCGCTTGCCGTCGGAACGGTCGATGTGGGTGGTTCCCGCGCGTCGCTGTCGCTGGTGGCGGCGGAAGAACTCGGCATCGACTATAGCCAGGTCAAGGCGATCGTCGCCGATACCTCCAGCCTCGGCTACAACGACATGACGGACGGCAGCCGCGGCACCTTCTCGTCCTCCATGGCGACGATCTCGGCCGCCCGCAACGCGATCAAGATCCTGCGGGAACGCGCCGCGCAGATGTGGGATATTTCCGTCGACGACGTGGTCTGGGAAAAGGGCCACGCGATTGCCAAGGGCGAGAAGCATGGCAATCTCGGCAAGCTGTCGCTGAAGGAGATCGCGGTGGAGTCGGGCAAGACCGGCGGACCGATCGCCGGCCACAGCGAACTCGTCGCCGACGGCGCGGGCGTCTCTTTCGCCACCCATATCTGTGATATCGAGGTCGATCCCGAGACCGGCGCCACAAGGGTGCTGCGCTACACGGTCGTGCAAGATGCCGGCAAGGCGGTGCACCCGACCTATGTCGAGGGACAGTACCAGGGCGGTGCCGCGCAAGGCATCGGCTGGGCGCTCAACGAGGAGTATATCTACGGCAAGGACGGGCGGCTCCAGAACCCCGGCTTCCTCGACTATCGCATCCCGGTCTGCTCGGATCTGCCGATGATCGACACGCAGATCCTCGAAATCCCCAACCCCAACCACCCATACGGGGTGCGCGGCGTCGGCGAGACCTCGATCGTGCCGCCGCTGGCTGCGATCGCCAATGCGGTGTCGAATGCGGTCGGCGTGCGGATGACGCATATCCCGATGTCGCCGCCGCGCATCCTGGCGGCGCTGGAGGAACGGGCGGGCTGATGGTCGAAGTGACGCTCTGGGGATCGCTGGGTGCTGTCGCCGGAGGCAAGAGCAAGGTCGAGATCGAGGCCAAGGACATAAGGGAGCTGTTCAGGAAGCTGGCTGAACAGTATCCCGGCCTCGAGCCCTTGATCGACAAAGGCATCGCCGTCGCCATCGACGGGACGATCTACCGCGATACCTGGTCGAAGGAATTGCCAGAGGGGGCGGAGATTTTCCTGCTGCCGAGGCTGGCTGGGGGGTGAGCTAAGTATAGGCAGACACCCTGAAAACGATATAGTTGAACGAAATCGGTCCTTTTGTGACCTTTTCGACGACTTGCCCAGAGTTCGTGTTCCAAGCCAAAGCATTCCAATCCCACTGCGAAGAGTCTGCTTGGACGACAATGAATGATCCATGTCGGAGCGGCGCTGAAGTTTGGCTCTTCGCGAAGTCAAGCCCCAGCTTAAAGTGGAACACCTGTTTGTTCTTGCTGCGATTTAATATAGATTGTACCACGCTAGAGGTTAGGCTAACGAATGGCTTGAGAGCCGGTTGGGCCTTAGTTAAGAGGCCTAGGCCTTCTTTAAAAGGACCGCTCCCGATCGCGTTAAGAATGGTTTCGTCCCCCTTGCTAATAACGTTGATCGTCTTTCCTTCAAACGCGATCCCGTTTTGACCGACCGACACACCAAGGAAGATGGGAGAACCACTGATAGCTGCGCTTGCTCCATTCTTGGCTTCCGTGGTCAGCGCAAAGCGCAGTTCTTCCGGCTCATTCTGGAGCTGATTTTTCCCGGTGAACTCACAAAGTATCTGGTGAGCGCCGCTGCCCGGGTACCTGTGAACCCAGAACTTCTCCAGCGTAAGCTTAACCCTTGAGTTTCTTAGGGTTTGGTCAGGTTCTAGCGAGAACGCACTCTGAATTTGCGCCAGCTGATCGCCTGTTTCAGGGGGCAGGAAGCCGCACACCATTCCGGTATGTGCCCAGACCTGATTTCCCCATATATCGGACAGACCTTGTCCGACTCCTCCGCTGGGGAACAGCTCTTCCACGGCTTCATCGTCTCCAATGTCTTGGAGGTACGCCTTGATCGTCGCACGGCTTTTGTAGCCGATGCTGTTTCTGTCGTCTGGCACCTTAGGTCCTTACCCGGGTTGGCACTCGTTGGGTAATGTCGACGCGCTTAGCTCTCACGCGCGCCTCCACATCTGTAAAGAGATCTGTCCTAACGGGTTGACCCATCTCAAGTGTCACCGCAAGGCCATAGGGCACTTCAGCTGCGGCAAAGGGCGTCATTTCCGCCATTGCCTGAACTCCTAGGAAGATGTCTCCCAAACTGCCTGGTCGAACCAGGTTTTTGCCTTCGAAGACAAGATGTTGGAGCGTACCGCGTCGGGCGGCACGGCCATCCGGTGACAGTGTACGTTTGACTCCTTTCCAGAAATCCCGTTTGCCATCACCATCCACAACCTCGAGACGAACACCCCGATAACGTCGCGTTATCGGATCAATCGGACTGCTCCAAGCAAGTGTGACCACGACACGTCGAACCTCGCGGTTGTTAACCATCGCGCGGGGAATGGGAATTCGGTACTCGTGAAGCGAATCGGGGGAAATTATGTCGTCGGCGAGCAGAGTAACGCGGCTCCCCAGAGCGGTGAAGATTCTCGAATGATCGGGACGACCAAATCCTAGTACGCTGCTAATAGCTTCTTTCTTTCGCAGCGCACCGCCAGCGTATAGTTGGTATAATATATCGCCCGCGCCGCCCCATGTGCAGCCGTGAGCGAGCAGCGCCTTCAAAACGACCGCGCGCGTTTTGGCTTCTAGCCATCGTTCGTTACTCTCGGCGAAGAGGTTCTCTAATACGTCCACTAGCCGCGTGGCTGTTCGTGTGGTGAGAGCTGCGGCGTTGCTGGTCCCCGTACTGCGCCTGACCAGGTTTTGGGAGACACCCACCCCAGGCGCAGCAGTGAGTTGGCCGACGTCCGGGTGTTCAATTGCCCAAGCCGATACGAAGCTTGAGTCGTCTTCCGAACGTATCAGCTGCCGCCCGCCGAGTTCGACAAAGTCGGGTTTCACCGCTCTATTAAGTCCCAGACCGACGCTGGACGCCAGGTTTGTTACGCCCGATATCGTGTCAAAAGGATCTACGAGGCCAGCGGGCGTTCCGGCGGAACTATCCCCGTGAACCGCACCCACAGTAAGCCCGTTCAGGGTCTCTGCGGGACTGAGCATTATCCTGCTTCCTCGGCTTCGGTTGAGAGCATCGAGAAGAGCGATCTGCCGCTGCACTGGATCAGCTGTCTCCAATGCATTGCAGTCGGCGTAAGCATCGACCGCGAAAGGCTCCGAGTTGTTTCCAGCGCTCACGATGAAAAGCAGCCGGAAGCGATGGCTAAGATGGTCGAGCAACTTCGCCCAATAGGTCGCGCGCTGACCGAACGGCGCTTCACGATCACAAATTGAATGGTTGATAACGACGACGTTTTCCGCAACCGGCTCTACGCCATTAGAGCCTTCGACCAACGTCATGACTGCACGGTAAACGAGGCCGAGCGGAAGCCGATCCTGTGGTGTGCATTCTTCGGCGAGGTTTTGTGGGGCGCCTAGGATCGGCACCACTTGAAGTATCCTGTCGATGGGAACGGTGTCATCACCCAAATCGCCATGGACAATCAGAGACGCCATCGCAGTGCCGTGTCTGCGTCTAGACACAGGGACGTCAACAGCATGAACGTCCACTTCGCTCACCCGAAGCCTATTCCTCAAAAGTGAATGGTTTTCGACTGGATAACCGTCGAGTAACGCTACCACTGGGTGTCTTGTGTCAGGCGCAGACTGAGGCTCATGATGATCCAAGACTGAGAATGCGGCATCCTCCGCCTCACTGCTATATAGCGACTGCGGTCGGACGCGCATAATACGGTCGGCGGTGGATAGCGGACCCTGGAATGAGCCGAGGCGAAGCGCCTGCTCGTTTGGTAGTTCTACCAAAGCCGCCTGATACAAAATTTCCGGGATCGTGACGAAGTCGAGGACGGTTCCTCCAACCAATGACATAAGTCCGACAACGTATTCGCGCGCCGCAGCTCTCAAGCTGGGGTCGCTTCGAAACCATAGATCCAGTTCCAACCGGATCGGCCGGTCGGGAAATTTTCGCATCATACGGTCGACATATCGAGAGAGCGTAGGATCGACCCGATCTTTCGCCGACCATGTCCTGACGTCGCTCAAGTATCCAAAAAGAGGCCACCACTCGCCGTCATCGGCGCCAGGTTTTGCTTGGTTGGTGGAATACTGCTTCCAGAGGGAGAGAACCTTCTGAAGACCACGGATGGTAGGCATGGTGACATAGAGCATGCTCTGTCCGCTATCAGGGGAAGGCTCGTCTGCTTCTTCCTCTTCTTCTTCGTCGTTGGAATCGTCATCGAAGTCTTCGCCGAGCCATTCAAACCCGGCCCGGCGTGCCGCCGCTACAAACTTCGCCACGTTCGACAGAGGACCGATAATTTCGAAAACGAGGGCGCGGTCAGGTGTTACTTCATCGGGAGAAGTTGAAAGATCCGCTCCGTTCAGGATCCGTGCAACGCCATCTTCTATCTCATCGAATTTGGCATCATGACGCTTTGCTTGCTCTCCCCAAGAGATCGCCTTCGGAAATCTCGCCCGCTGACCCTTGATGCGATTTAGTCTTGCTGGCTCTCTGCTTATTCTTACTATTGGCCTCTGCGCCACCCGACTGAGCCCCCCCAACGTCTCGACGTCTATTCCATCTGTCGAGGGCTTGGGCGAACGCATCGCCCGGCCTCAACTTCCCATGAGATAGCACAACTTTTCTGCGAGCGTCGAGTGTTACAGTCTCTATTTCCGAGAATGTCTCACCTTGAAATATTTTTACGAAACTCTCGGCGGCTATACCTAGTTCACCAAGCGCGTTTTCCGTCTTCAAATACCACTCCCGGAGTTCGGCCGCGCCCGGCTTTGGAAGCGCTAGGCGTATCTCGAATCTGCGCCAGACGGCCCTGTCGAGAAGCTCGGGATGATTGGTCGCACAGATCACGATGCAACTGCTCGGCAGTGCGTCCATATTCAGAAGCAAAGAGCTGACAACCCGCTTAATCTCCCCGGTTTCGTGGGCATCAGCTCGTTCCTTCCCAACGCTGTCGAACTCGTCAAAGAAGAGTACACAGGGCGTCCGGGCTGCGTACTCGACGACCAACTGAAGTCTTGAGGCCGTCTCTCCCAAGTAGCTACCAACCAAGCCGTCGTAGCGAACAGTGAAAAACGGAAGCGCGAGTTCTGTTGCGACTGCCTCGGCGAGGCTAGTTTTCCCAGTACCCGGGGGGCCCACCAACATTATCGTATGGCGTGGCTCAAGCGAATGCGAACGCAACAGCGCGGTCTGACGGACCTCATTTATCAGTTCCTGAATTTCTCGTAGGATCTCATTCCTGAGGACGAGCTGCTCCAACCGTCGCGCTGGCGAAATCTCACGTAACAGCGGCTGAAGACTTTCCGGTAGCATGCTGGAACCTCCGCCGTAGAAACGCGGTGGCGACTGCTCGCGCACCAAAGTTCGTCCGGTGTCGCGCTTGCTTTGGCGATGAGCCTCTTCGATAAGCGCCGTCAGGGTATCGTGGGTCGCTTTGCCATTCCCACTTTCCGGTCGGAGTTTGTGAACGGTCGTGTGTTTGGCCATCTAACCTTCTTTCGCCGCTGCCTCGGCGCGGGACTACGGTTCCATCCGCCAAGAACCACTTTGCCTCAATATCATTAACGACTGCTGGACGGCACGCAAGCTGAGCGATCCTGAAACCGTGGCACTATACACTATGATCCGTGCCCGTTATGAGCTGTCCGACGCACTTCGTGACCACGTGGTGTCAGGAGATATCTTCCTCTGCAGGCCCCGTGCCTACGTCAGATCAAACATAATTCGGAGTCAAACGACTCAGGATGTCGAACGTTGGAAGCTCTGTTCGACATTAGCTGCAAACTATGGCCGCTTTGGGGTACGGCGATTTGCTGAAGTTCTGGCGGCGCACGCCGAGATTCGGCATGTTGCCACTTAGTTTGCCGGCCGTAGTGCATATGTGGCCCCCCACTCTCCCGCAACGTTGCCGTGATCGTGGCAATTCCCTCCTCGATCTCGCGCCTGCCGCCCAAGATCGACCGCAACAGCTCCGCCTGGCCGACCAGCACCGCATCCTGCTCCGCCACGCCGGAGAGGCGCGTTGCGCGTTCATTGTCGCCGACGGCGTAGAGCAGGCGGCCGAAGCAGGTGCGGGCGAGCGTGAAGACGACCAGGGCCATGACTGCTTAGGCCCAACGGCGGCTCTCCATCACTCAAGCCGCTTCGCAGCCCCGGCGCCTTAGGCGCCGCAGGGCTATGGATACTTCGTTGGAGGCACCCCAGGGTTTAGATCGCCCTGCAACTCCTTCGGCAGCGGGAGGCTCGAGCATTGCAGGTGCACCTCGCGGGCAAACAGCTTTCGTTGCTTCTGCTCATGCTCCTTGATGGCTGCAACGAGTCCCATTGAGTACGGGCCAAGCAAGACGCCGAAACCCCATCCCGGATGCTCTTTCTCGCGAGCCTCGTAGTTCGAAGCAGCCATGCGGGCTTGTTGGCATTCCGGCGATGCCCATTTCTGGTCTTGCTGCGAAAGCGACGTCCCATAGTCGACCGGAGAGGTCGCGCATCCCGCCATGGTCGCGGCCAATGCGACGGACATTGCAATTCTCATCCCGAAGCCTTTCCTAGGCATTGTGAAGAGCACACAGAACCCTTCTTCCCACAAATAACCGCCGTCTCCCTAGCTTCGCAGCCCAGGCGCCTCCTGCCCCGTCCTCTCGACATATTCCGTATAGCCGCCGCCATAGGTGTGGATGCCTTCGGGCGTCAGCTCCAGCACGCGGTTCGACAGTGCCGCCAGAAAATGCCGATCGTGCGAGACGAACAGCATGGTGCCTTCATACTGCGACAGCGCGGTGATCAGCATCTCCTTGGTGGCGATGTCGAGATGGTTGGTCGGCTCGTCCAGCACCAAAAGGTTGGGCGGATCGAACAGCATCAGTGCCATCACCAGCCGCGCCTTCTCGCCACCTGACAGCACGCGGCATTTCTTTTCGATCTCGTCGCCGGAAAAGCCGAAGCAGCCGGCGAGCGCTCTGAGCGGCGCCTGGCCGGCTTGCGGGAACGCGTCCTCCAGCGTCTGGAACACGGTGCGCTCGCCTTCCAGCACTTCCATGGCATGTTGGGCGAAATAGCCCATTTTCACACTAGGCCCCCGCGCGACCGTACCGTTGTCGGGCTCGGAAGCACCGGCGACCAGTTTCAGCAGCGTCGACTTGCCGGCGCCGTTGACGCCCATGATGCACCAGCGCTCGCGGCGGCGGACCTGGAAGTCGAGCCCCTCATAGATGGAGCGGCTGCCATAGCCCTTGTGGACGTTCTTCAACGTGACCACGTCCTCGCCGCAGCGCGGCGCCGGCAGGAAATCGAACGACACGGTCTGGCGGCGCTTGGGCGGCTCGACGCGGTCGATCTTGTCCAGCTTCTTCACCCGGCTCTGCACCTGCGCGGCATGCGAGGCGCGCGCCTTGAAGCGCTCGATGAAGGCGATCTCCTTGGCCAGCATCGCCTGCTGGCGCTCGAACTGCGCCTGCTGCTGCTTGTCGGCGATCGCCCGCTGCTGCTGGTAGAATTCGTAATTGCCGGAATAGGCGGTCAGCGAACCGCCATCGATCTCCACCACCTTGTTGACGATGCGGCTCATGAACTCGCGATCGTGCGAGGTCATCAAGAGGCCGCCGTCGTAGTTCTTCAGGAAGGATTCGAGCCAGATCAGGCTTTCCAGGTCGAGATGGTTGCTCGGCTCGTCGAGCAGCATCGCATCGGGCCGCATCAGAAGAATGCGGGCCAGCGCCACGCGCATCTTCCAACCGCCCGACAGCTTGCCGACATCGCCATCCATCATCTCCTGGGAGAAGCCGAGACCATCGAGCACTTCGCGGGCGCGGCCATCCAGCGCATAGCCGTCGAGTTCCTCGAAGCGGTGCTGCGCCTCGCCATATTTCTCGATGATCTCGTCCATCTGGTCGGCCTGGTCGGGATCGGCCATGGCTGCCTCGAGCGCTGCCATTTCAGCTGCGACTTCGCTCACCGGCCCGGCGCCATTCATCACTTCGGCGACAGCGCTGTGGCCTTCCATGTCGCCGACATCCTGGCTGAAATAGCCGATGGTGACGCCGCGATCGACCTGCACCTGGCCCTCGTCGGGCTGCTCCTGCCCGGTGATCATGCGAAACAGCGTCGTCTTGCCGGCACCATTGGGGCCGACGAGGCCGACCTTCTCGCCCTTCTGCAGGGCCGCCGACGCCTCGACGAAGACAAGCTGACGGCCGTTCTGCTTGCTGATGCTTTCAAGTCTGATCATGCGGTTTCCGGAAGAATGCCTGCGACAAAAGGATTTGCCCGGCGCCTTACGCGAAGGATGGCCGCAAAGGAAGAGGCGCAAGCGCCGCAGCGCTTCACCCTCCCCCTTGTGGGGAGGGTCGGCGCACCGGCGTTGCGAAGCAAGGTCGGTGGGACGGGGTGGGGGCGCGGCGCTGCAAAAGACCCCCCACCCCGCTCCGCTGCGCGGAGCGACCCTCCCCACAAGGGGGAGGGTGAAGACGCTCCCCCAGACACACTCCAGAAACAAGATTCAACACTGCGGAAAAACTCGCGAAAACATCGCCTGTCATAACCATCCCCGCGGCGGCCGAAGCTGGCCGCGGCACAACGCAAAGGGATGGTCCCGAAACATGCAACAACGTTCGACCGGATGGATGGGTGCCCTGACAGGCATTTCGCTCGCCGTGCTTGCGGTCGCACAGTCGGGTGCGGAAGCCGCGGTTACCCGGAGCGAATATTGCAGCCGGCTCGGTCTTCAACTCGACGGGGCCATTCAAACGAAGCCGATCCTGGTGCCAATGCCAGGGAGATCGCCGAGGCAACCGCGCTCCAGGACAAGGCGAACCGGTTTTGTGCCGAGCGCAAACAGGCACAGGGTATCAGGACATTGGCCAACGCCCTGAAGCTGCTTGGAGTGACGCCGGTCGACCTGAACCAGTAATATCTGCCGTCAAGCACGCCAAGGCGGTTCGATCGAGCTTTTGTTTTGACGCAATTCCGGACGGAAAACCGCTTCACACTTTTCCTGGAATTGCTCGGACTTCCTCCCAAGGCCGCCACTCGCAGAAAGCGAGGGCGGTCTTTTTTTGTGCGCCTCGCCCCGGTTCCCGCCTGGCTACTTCTCGCCCAGATACTGGAAAACGGCCTGCTTCCACCAGTCGCTTTCGATAGTCTGCAGCAAGGCGACATCCAGAGACTTGCGCAACGGGCTGCCGAGCGGCAGCGCAATGGCATATTGCTGCTGGTCGAAGGTCGCGTCGAGAACCTGCAGGCTCGTTGCGTAGTTCTGCCCCACCAGCCAGCCAAGCAGCGGCTTGTCGTGGACCAGCGCATCGATCTTGCCGGCGCGAAGCGCATCGAGGCCTTCCTTGACAGAGGCAAAATCCTGATGGCGTATCTGGGTCGAATCCAGATAGGACGCCGTCGACGAACTCTGCACCGCGCCGACCCTGACCGCGGCAAGGTCGCTCTCGCCCTGCACCAGTCCTTCCATCTGCGTTACCGTCAGCACCGATGTGACGCCCGCGGTGAACACTGCGATCGCAATGATCGATCCGATCATCCAGAGCGCGGCCAGCACGCGTCCCGGCACGGTTCGCGGACCGAAGTCGCCCGTGCTGGCCTGTGTCGCGGCGATGGTCGACCACCACATGCTGGAAAACAGGCCCTTGGCGACGCCGCCGCCGAAATCGTCATTGTGTCGGCGTTCGAACATCCAGATCAAGACGCCGACCACGACCGATATGACGATCAGCGCCAGCACCGCTTGCAGGAAGCCGAACGAGGTCAGCGCATGCAGCACCGGCCGCCATGACGGTTGATTGTTGAGCGGTGTCGCGATGCCGAGCCCGGTCGAGAAAAAGGGTTGCGTGAAGTCGACGGCCTTTTCGCGGTCGGCCGTGACCGTGATCGCGGCCATCGCCGCATCGAACTTACCACCGACGACGCCATCGATCTGGTCCTGTACAGCAGGCACCTCGATATAGCGGAAACGAAGGTTGAGCCGCGCGGCTATTTTCTGCCAGAGGTCGATGCTCAATCCGGACCAACTGCCGTCCTGCAGCTTGAACGCGAAAGGCGGCGCCTTCTTTATCCCGACCGATATCTCTTTCGATGACGGGTCGGGAGGTGAGGCCAGGTCGGGGGAAGTCTGGGCAAGCGCGGCGCCGGCTCCGACACACGCGACGACGACAATGAGAACCAGCGCCGTCGTCCACGAAGCAACTGTTCTCAACGGCAACGACTCCCAGCGACCAGCCCTGCCGCTCGATCGTCGCGGCTCTTGAAAAGGTAGCCGCCGTGCTGTCCTTCGTCCACCGGCGATGTCGTTCTCTCGCCCGATGCGCGATACGCGGGCCAACGGCTCACGCAAAAACAAGCAGTTAGAGCAATCTCACGATTCAGATATTGAAGCGGTTCACGCAACGCCTGACATCGATGAAAGCCGGCCTGCCGTGAAAATCCGCGCTCGTCACTGGTGACGAGGACGACTTTGTTGGAGTGCGTATTCATATGCGGATGCGATCTCTGACCGGGCGCCTGAGGGGCTCACTTCCTACTCTGCGGATAGATCGTCTCGCCGCGCTTCAGCATGTCGACGAAAGTCGCGATCTTCTTCTTGCGGCCAGCCTCGGTCTTCATGTTGTGGGTGCGGAAGGCGAGCGAGAAACGGTTCTGCGCGCTGAGTTTTTCAAGCAATGCCTTCGCTGCCGGCTCAGCGTCGATCGCCGCTTGCAGATCATCGGGGATTTTCATCTGCTTGCCGCTGCCATAGGCGCGCGCCCAGCGTCCGTCGGCCTTGGCCGCCTCGACCTGTTTGAGCCCATGTTCGGTCATGCGGCCCTCCGCGACCAGCCGCGTGACATTGTCGATGTTGATCTTGCTCCAGATGCTCTTCCTGCCCCGCGGCGTGTAGCGCTGCAGGAAGCTCTTCTCATCCAGCCCCTTGCGCACCGCGTCGATCCAGCCGAAGCACAACACCACGTCGATGGCTTCCTTGGGCGTGATCGACTTCAATCCCGACCCCACCTTGTGGATCTTGATCCACACTTGTGTTTCCGTGGCATGATGCTTGCCGAGCCAGGCGTAGAAGCTTTCCGGATCCGGAAACTCCCGGACCTTGTCGGGATCGACCTTGACCGGGGCCATCAGCCGTCCTGCCCGTTCGATGCCGTCCGTGCCATCGCTTTCATCGTCCCGCCTCCAGCATCGCGCCTATCGTCATTGGCCAGCATCGTGGCATGAATTGCTGTCAGTTTCCGTCAGCAAGCTGTCGGGCGCGTACGGCATTCCTTCGCACCCCTCTGTCCTGCCGGACATCTCCCCCACAAGGAGGGAGATTGGCAGTTCCGCCGACGGCATTCTTCCTGCAAACATGGAAGTTAGCGCTTTACGCCGGTGGCGGCGCTGCCGGCGTCAACCCGTGTCGGCGCATGATGTCCATCATTTTGACCTTGTCCGGCGGGCCGCCAGCGGCGGCGTTTAACACCGCGAAGGCCTCGCGGAAATAGTCCGGGCCGATCGCCGCGGGCGAGATGACGCACAGCGCCTTCGCATCCATGCTGCCATTGTTATCGAAGCGGTGGACAGCGCCACGCGGAATGCACAGCGCCTGTCCCGGTCCGACCGCGATCGGCTTGCCGTCGACGGTCCAGGTCAGCACGCCATCGATGCCGTAGATCGTCTCTTCGTAGTGATCATGGCTGTGCGCCGGCGCCGGCAGCCGCTGCGCGCCGGGCACCATCAGCTCGAAGGCAGCAATGCTGCCGTTCGAATTGTCGCCCGTCACCAGGAAGCGAACCGACAGACCCGTGGTGCCGATGATTTCATTGGCCGGATTGACCCGAAGATTCATGACCGACATTGCGCAAGCCCCTCCGGTAAATTACATTTACTAAATATCAGTAAACTCAATTTACCGGATCGTCAATGGCCACCTCGACGGAAGTTCTGCAGACCAAGACCGAGAACCTGCTGATCGGCGCCCTGCTGCGCGTGCCGGCGCAGGCGATCCAGCGGCGGCTGATCAAGGAGCTCAACGCCGCCGGCTTCGACGAATTACGCCTGCCGCACATGGCGGTTTTGCAGTTTCCCGGCCCGGACGGCGCGCGGCCTGGCACCATCGCCGAGCGTGCCGGCATGAGCAAGCAGGCCGTCAACCAGCTGCTCAGCAGTCTCGAAGGTTACGGCTATCTCATCCGCTCCGACATTCCCGGCGACGGCAGCGCACGCGTGGTGCGGTCCACCGAACGTGGCCACGCCGCCTTCTGGAAGATGGTCGATATCCTGCGCGACATCGAGGAGGAGTGGCGCACCGAACTCGGGCCAGAGCGCTTTGCCCAGTTGAAAGCGCTGCTGTTTGTCGTCTGGGAAAGTCCGCTGGTGCGCTGAGCGAAACAATGCAATCGGCCTTCGGCGGCACACTTGATGTTGCGGCTTCGTGCCACCGCCAGGAAGGTCTTGAGCAGTCTTGGATGCATCGCGTGGCTGATGCGCCTACTGCAACTGCGGCTTTTTCAGAAAACTGCCGCGGTCGGCCGACTTGACGCGCAGCCAGGTTTCGCGGCCGTCGCGCAGTACCCGCATCGGGATTTCGGCACCGGCCGAGCCGCTCTCCCACAATTTGCGGTAGAAATCGGCCAGCCCGTCGACCGCGCCGTCGCGGATGTCGGAGATGATGTCGCCCTCGCGCAGGCCGGCCTTGGCTGCCGGACCGCCTTCGGTGACGCTCATCACGACCACTCTGCCATCGCTTTCGGCCGACAAGGCGCCGAGCCACGGGCGCGGCGGCTTGGCCACCTGGCCGCGCGTCAGCAGATCGTCGAGAATCGGCGGCAACAGATCGATCGGCACCACCATATTGATGTCGGCGACCTCACCGTTACGGCTCATCTGCAGGCGCAACGAACCGATGCCGAGCAGCGAGCCGTCGGCTCCGAACAGCCCGGCACCACCCCAGGACGGGTGCGCCGGCGCGATGAAGATCGCCTCGTCGAGCAGATACTCCCAATAGCCGGCGAATTCCTGCTTGGTGACGATCTTGGCCTGCACCGACTGGCCGATACCGTCGGCCAGCACGACCGCGTCGCCGATCCTGGCCTTGCCGGCATCGCCCAGCGCCACGGCCGGCAGGCCGAGCGGCGCCAGCGCCTGCACCAGGCCGAAGCCCGATTCCTGGTCATAGGCCAGCGCATGCGCGGGAACGACGCGGCCGTCATGGCTGGTCAGCCAGACTTCGTCCGCCTCGGTGATGAGATAGCCGATGGTCAGCACCAAACCGTCATTGCGAATGACGACGCCGCTGCCTTCCCTGAGCGTGCCGAGCGCCCCGGCCGTAAAGGCATCTTCGGGAACGGTGGCCCGCACGGCAACGACGGAGCGCGGATTGGGATTGATGGTCATGCTTTTGTCCTGCGTGCAATGCTCTGGCGAGGCGATGTCTCTTATACCTATGCCGCATGGGAGATGGTGCAAGGGGGTGTAGTGCTGACCTGCTCCCCCTTGCGGAGGAGAAGCTCGCCGCGGCGCCGGTATAAACCAATAGTTCAACGCAAGTTGAACTTCCCGATCCGCAGCCCTAGTTGTAGATGGATCTGCCCATCCTTTCCACAAGCCCCCCGAACACGAGGCCCCGAGATGACTGACTACACCCCGCCGAAAGTATGGACATGGAACAAGCCGAGTGGCGGCGCCTTTGCCAGCATCAACCGGCCGATCGCCGGCCCGACGCATGACAAGGAACTGCCCGTCGGCAAGCACCCGCTGCAGCTCTATTCGCTGGCGACGCCGAACGGCGTCAAGGTGACCGTCATGCTGGAGGAGCTTTTGGCACGCGGCCACAAGGGCGCCGAATACGATGCCTGGCTGATCCGCATCAACGATGGCGACCAGTTCGGCAGCGGCTTCGTCGAGGTCAATCCCAACTCCAAGATTCCCGCTCTGATGGACCGCAGCGGCAAGACGCCGGTGCGCGTCTTCGAATCAGGATCGATCCTGGTCTATCTCGCCGAAAAATTCGGCGAATTCCTTCCCAGCGAACAGCCGGCCCGCGCCGAGGTGCTGTCGTGGCTGTTCTGGCAGATGGGCTCGGCGCCGTATCTGGGCGGCGGCTTCGGCCATTTCTACGCCTATGCGCCGGAAAAGTTCGAATATGCCATCGACCGCTTCTCGATGGAGGTGAAGCGTCAGATGGACGTGCTCGACCGCCGGCTGGCCGAGACGGAATATCTCGGCGGCAAGGACTACAGCATCGCCGACATGGCGGTGTGGCCCTGGTATGGCGGGCTGGCGCTCGGCCGCATGTACAATGATTCCGCCGAGTTCCTGTCCGTGCAGGAGTACAAGAATGTGCAGCGCTGGGCCCAGGCGATCGACGCACGCCCGGCGGTCAAGCGCGGCCGCATGGTCAACCGTGCCTTCGGCGAGCCTGCCGTGCAACTGCACGAGCGCCACGACGCCAGCGATTTCGAGACGAAGACGCAGGACAGGCTGGCGGCGGAGTAAGCTTAGCGGACAACGGGCCGATCAACCCGCCCGCCTCTACTCGACGGCCGACATCCACAGCCTGTCGATGTCGGCAAGAAACGTCTCGTCGATCTCGTCGAGATGGTTCCAGTACATGCCGTCTTCGTAGAAATAGCCGAGGTCCCTCTCGATCTCCTCGGCCTTTTCGGCCTTGTCGAGCCGGATGTTGCCAAGAATGTCCGCTTTCATCTCGGCAATCCGGACGTGCGAAAGGCCGCCAAGTTCGTCGAAGGCGAGCCTGGGAAAGACCAGCCGGCTGCGCGGCAGGTCGGACAGATTGATGCACAGGCAGCCATGTTTCAGCGCCTGAACGAGCAAGCGTGCCGACTTGGCCTCGAGGTTGCGCAAAGTGACGTCATCGCGCAACGGATCGGGACGGCCGATACCATAGAAATGCGTCTTGTCCGGCCGGTCGTAGATCATGTCGCAGCCCAGGAATGCCAGTACATCGGGCTTCTGGCTGTGAATGGTCCAATATGCAGCGGTCAGCGCCATCGTGGCGCCGGCATAGACGAAGCCGCCGAAGGCGTTTTGCGCCGGAACATATTGCGTGGCGCTGAATATCTGAGCCTGTCGCAAGGTCGCGTCGTGGGGCAGCCGCTCCGACGGGAAATCGCCGGCATGGACGAGGAAATCCCAGTCGGGGCGCACCTGCCAGGCATTGTTGATAGCGACGATCCGGCTGAACGCCTGCTTCGGCCAGGGCTCGCAACGCACCGCGTCGGGCGCACTGCCAAGCAGAAGCAGGATGCGCGGAGCGTCATCGCGAATAGTCTCGATGGGCGAGATGGTCATCGAAGGGCTTTCAAATCTCGGCCGGCCGGCGCGCATTCGAGGCATCAACATGCCGGCTTACGAACGTTTCGCACGACTGCAACCCTGCACCCTGGCGGACGACTTTGCCAGTCCAATGCATGCGGCCGATCACGCAGGCCGAGGCGATCGATGCTCCCGCCCGACCCACGGCTGGCCTCAAAAATAGAGCCCGCCACGACTGGCAGTCGTGACGGGTTTTTTCCCAAGGCAGGTCCGACGCGGGAAACCTTTGTGTCGATGCCATCATTCAGCGCAGCACCTCGACGATCTGACGGGTGTCTGGATCGACCAGGACCGTCTTGTGATTGATAACGGCGACGCGATATCTGACGTCGGGTACCTCACGCAGTTCGACCGTATCCGGCACCGACGAGCCGAGCTTGAGTTCGACGCCCAGAAGGTTCACCGACGCAAGCGGCTCCCTCTTGATATATTCGCGAACGACCGTCTCCTGCTGCGGCTCGACGACGACGACATTTTCCGCCAGCGCCGCACCGATACCGCCCATCAGGACGATCGCGGCCGCTGCGCTCGAAAGATAAAGTTTCATGACCATTCTCCTGTCATAACTGAAACCCCACCCTACATGAAAACTCCACCGCCGGTCCGGGGTTCCATTCCCAATTCCAGAATTGAAGGCATCACGAGCTTGGCCAAGGTATTCAATGGTTGTTGTAACGATGCTCGAAAATTGGCGCGGAATAGCTCTCAGGCTTCACGGGTAAGTGGCCTATCTGGGACAGATATTAATGCGCTTCACCTTGATGTTTGTCGTGATCGGTGGCGCCGTTCACCGGACTTGCCTTGCTCACGAGCAAGACAAGATGGGTCTGGCCACGACAGACACATTGCAGTCCGCTGGTCGACTAAACCAGTCATGAGAATTTTATTGCGTTGTTTTCCCTCCAGGCGCAGCGTAATCCTCATGGACTGGAATATCGGAGAATGTCAGTCCTTTTGGGATGGGGAAATGACACTCAAGCTGATCGGGGCTGGTTTCGGCCGCACCGGCACGTGGTCGACCTTTGCCGCGCTGAACAGGCTCGGCCTGCCTTCCTACCACATGCAGGAAGTGATCATGAACAAGGCCAACAAGGGCCATCTCGATTTCTGGCGCAAGGTGGCCAACAGTCCACCGGGCAGCCAGCACGATTGGAACCGCGTGTTCGCCAACTATACGGCCACCGTCGACAATCCCGGTGGTGGTGGCTAGGCTGACGTGCAAGCCGGCGGCAATCCAGAACCACGCCCAGTCTTTGCACGTCGGGCGCGGGAACAAACCCCCGGCAACACGAGTTTCGCCTCCAGTCTTTTCAAGGATTGGAGGCCAGCATGGCACCGCGCAGCAAACCACGCACCGACATCGAAGATGATGCACCGCGGGCCGATGGCCCGACCATCGAGCAACAGGATTGGGACGCGGTCAAGGGCGGCCAGATCCTGCCTGGCTCCGAAAACGGCGACGTCCGCTATGACACCGAGAAGGATGGCGAACAGCCCGAAGAAGACGACGACAACGCCTACCAGAACAGCGATGAAGCGCTGCCCGACGACGAGGAAGAAGCCGCGATCAAGCGCCATCCGACCCGCGAGGGGCGGTTCGACGAGACGTAAGCCGGATCACTTGGGCGGGCGGCGTCTCTTATCCCCGATGAACGCGAACTGGTCGGGCTCCAGAAGCGTATCTCGATGCCTCGGAGTGAGAGGCATCTTGCCAAAACCACATTTTCCATGCCCGAATTATTGGCGAAAGACGCTTGGCCGGCTAAGTTTTTAGCCCGGGCATTATATCAGTTTTGACTAAAATAATGGAACGTCCAATGGACATTGCCGGAACCGAACAGGGTCCCTTGGACCTTTGCGTCCGGCTGCCAAGACCTTGGTCCCACAGGAAAACGCAAAAGCCCGACGTGACCGATTGAAGCCCGCACAAGGGAACATCGGGCGCCGCTTGTCGTTTGTCCGCAAAGACCTTGCAGGACAACAGCCGGCATCCAATTCAAAGGAACAGCGCGATGCCCCATCGATCCACAATCATCAACACAGGCCACGGCCCGGGTACGGCGATTGCTGTGTTGATGGTCGGGTTGATGGCGGTGGGCATCGTGTTCCTCGTCCTGGGCAGTTCTCTCTATTTCAGCGGGCCGCCATCGGATCAACACGCGCTGTCTTCGCCGCCCGCCCGATCGATGCAGGCGGCGGATGACCAAGCGGCAAACTGATCGAGCCTGAACGCACCGGTGGGAACATACAGCCGCGCCAGTCGTCGCCGCTCGCCCACCGGCGGTCAATGCCGCAAGAAAGAGAACTGTTTTTGGCGCGCCGAGATTCGGGCACCGAATCCGCACTTTAGCCCCGGCCTATTCCGCTTTCGCGGAAGTTTCGGCCGGCGTGCAATGTGCAATGCTGCTAATGCGGCGGTACGAGCCGCCCTGGTTGACGCGGGCGCCCGAGCCATCCCAACATGCGCCCCCCCGTCCGCGTCGACCACGGCAGGCGCCCGGCGCTGTCATCCACCGCGCGAAGAGACAGCCCGCCGCCAAATTCGTGAGAGATTCAGCCGCCGACCAGCGCCTTCGTCGTCATTAGATTGACGCCGGCCTCGGCGAATTCGCCATTGTGCCGGGCGATGACCTGCTCGGCACTCTCGCTGGCATTGTCCAGCGTGCTGTGGGCATCGGAAATCACGGTCACCTCAAGCCCTCTGGCCATCGCGCCCTTGACCGTCGCCGCTACGCAAAAATCGGTCTGTGCGCCCACCAGTATGACCGCGCCAGCGCCCTGCCCGGCAACCCAGTCGCCGAAGGCGGGATTGCTGAAGGCATCGCCCACGGATTTGGCAAAGGTCGGCTCGTTCTCGGCCTGACCAAGTGCCGGCCACACCGGCCATCCAGGTTCACCCGGCGCCAGCGGATCGCCCGCGGGTCCATCGTGCCTGACAAAAGCAACCTTGCGCCCGTTGCGCCGCGCCCAGTCGATCACCGCTCGGGCACGCTCGACAACGCCTGGCGCATCATGGATCGGCGGCTCGTGCACACCGTCGAACATGCCGGTCTGGAGATCGATGACAATGAGCGGCGCGTTGGCCGCGAGGCTGGGTGCTGACATGATTTTTACATAGCACGGCAGGGGAGACGATCAAGGCATGTGCAATGCGGTCATCAGGGTCGAGACTATCAGCGGCAAGCGCGTGTCGCCAAGAGCCTGCTGTGGGCACCCGGCTTGGTTGGCACAGGTCGCGTATCTGCCATCATCGCCAAGGGATTCAGGAGAGACCACGATGATGAAGACCTACGCCAAGCCGGTTTTTCTGAAAAAAGGGAGCCTTTCGGCGATCACAGCGGGAAACGGCGCCTCGAATCCGATACCGCAATAATTTCTGCGCAGCCTGATCTTGATGCGCCAAATTTCAGCGCGTCAGGACCAGGTCGTCCAAGACCATTTACCAATAGTGTTTCGTCGACAGGCGAACACGCGTTACCATATTGAGCTGAATTCGGCCGGTAGACCACATGGTCGCCAGAAACGTTGCCATTGACATAACCCTGGCTGTCCTTGGTGTAGTCGCACGCCATCGCATTCAGGTTGCGCCACGCCAGCCCGGCATGGCCGGACGGAATTTTCCTGAAGGTGTGCGACGTCACATCGTCGAAATCGATCGTTTCCAGGGCGGCATCAGTGTCAGCGGTTTGCGGCGACAGCAAGCCGAGATCGGCCGGATAGGGCGACAGCGTCAACCTCCGCTCAAAGCCGCCGTCACTGATGAGAGCCGTGTCGGCATCAGTGCCAGATCGAAGCTGAAGGCGGCGCCTGAGGCCAGCGGCCGCGTCTCCAGGACGTGTCCGTTCCTCATCGCCGAGAGGATCTCTGATCCGTCGCTTCCAACGCGCCCGTCGCAAATGGCTTGGAACCAATCGCCTACTTCAGCTCCACCCACACCGGCGCATGGTCGCTGGCGCCGTCCTCACCGCGCACGTCGCGGTCGATGCCGGCGGCGGTCAGGCGCCGTGCCAGTTTCTTCGACAGCAAGATGTGGTCAAGCCGAAGCCCGGCGTCGCGCGGCCAGCGGTTGCGGCGATAATCCCAGAATGTGTAGAGCGTTTCCTTCGGATGCTTCTTGCGCAGGCCGTCCGTCCAGCCCTGCTCGATCAAGGCGGCGAAGGAGGCCCGGCTTTCCGGCTGCACCAGCGCGTTGTCGTCATAGGAGTGGGTGGCATAGATGTCGCGCGGTTCGGGCACGATGTTGTAGTCGCCGGCCAGCACCACAGGCAGGCCGGTGTCGAGCAACTGTTCGGCATGCGCCTCCAGTCGCGCGTGCCATGCCAGCTTGTAGGCGAATTTCGGGCCGGGCTGCGGATTGCCGTTCGGCGCATAGAGGCAAGCGATGACAATGCCGTTCACCGCTGCCTCGATGTAGCGGCTCTGGCTGTCGGCATCATCGCCCGGCAAGCCATCGCGGGTCAGCACCGGTTCCGAACCTCGCGCGAGAATGGCGACGCCGTTCCAGGTCGGCTCGCCCTTCCACACCGCGCCATAGCCGGCCGCGGCTAGAGCAGAGCGCGGAAACTGCGTGTCACGCGCCTTCAACTCCTGCAGGCAGACGACATCGGGCTTTGCCGCCGCCAGCCACGCCAGCAAATTGTCCAGCCGGCTGTTGATGTTGTTGATGTTGAACGAGGCGATCTTCATCGAAGGTCAGGCGACGATCCGGCCCGACCACGCCTTCACCGTCTCGGCCAATGTCTTCAGATGATCGGCGGCAGAGAAGCCCGAGATGCTCTTGCGCGGCTTGAGGTCGTGGTCGCCGTCCTCCAGCCAGACAACCTCGATGCTGTCGGAGAGCCCGTAGCCAGCGACTTCGTCGGGCGTGCCGAACTCGTCGCGCGTGCCCTGGAAGATCAGCGTCGGCGTTTTCAATCCGGCAAGGTGCTTGGTGCGCAATTGGTCCGGCTTTCCCGGCGGGTGAAAGGGGTAGCCGAGGCAGACCAGCCCGGCGATCTCGCTCTTGGCAAGCATCTCGTCCGCCACCATCGAGGCGACGCGCCCGCCCATCGACTTGCCGCCGATGATCAGCGGACCGGTCACGCCCTTGGCCCTGAGATCGGCGATCGCTTTGATATATTCCGGGTTCACCGTCTCGGCCCGCGGCGGTGGCTTGCGATGGCCGTAGCGGCGTGCGGCCATATAGTGGAATTCGAAGCGCGCGACCTGGAAGCCGGCCGCGGCCAGCGCCTTGGCGGTGGCCGTCATCGAGGGCGAATCCATCGATGCACCGGCGCCATGGGCGAGCAGAATGGTGACGGGGGCGGTGTCGTGGCCGTCGAAGAGGAAGGTGGTCATGGGGCGACCTTCCGAGAAAGGCCGCGTTCCTTCGCACCCCCCTCTGTCCTGCCGGACATCTCCCCCGCAAGGGGGGAGATTGGGCAGATTTGCCGTCTCGCTCACTTTCCAATGGTCATGATTGGCGAAGGCGGTGGTGACATCCAATCTCCCCCCTTGCGGGGGAGATGGCCGGCAGGCCAGAGGGGGGTGTTCAAGCGCCAGCATAAATTCCACTCACCCCGCCGTCCGCGCCAGCTGCATATCCACGAACTGCACCCCCTTGGCCGCAACCCCAGCCCATTCGGAATCCGCGTCGAGTTCCAGATACCGCGCCCACAGCCGCCGCGCCTCCAGCAGATTGCCGGCGTCGAATTCCAGTCGGGCGAGGTTGAACACCGGATCGGCATAGGTTTTGTCGAGCGCGATCGCCTTCTGCAGGTGCCTTCGCGCCGAGGTTTCGCGGCCTTGCTCGCTCATCAGCCCGGCAAGGTTGAACCAGGCCTCGACAAAGGCCGGATCGAGTTTTATCGCCCGGGCGTAATCGTGCGCGGCGTCCGCCGCGTGGCCGCCGGCGCGCAGGCAGTTGGCGCGGTTGAAGGCCGCAATCGCGTCGCTCGGGTCGATGGCCAGACAGCGCTGATAGAGCGCGGCAGCTCCATCATGGTCACCGCCCTCCTCCGCCGCTTCCGCCTCGGCAAACAGCTCTTCCAGCGTGTCGTCGCCAGTTGAACCGGCGTTGCCCAAATCGAACAGCAATTGCCCATCGAGTTCGCTCTGGCCACCGTCGAGATAGATCGCGTCAGCGCGCCCATGCTGTGAGCCGACATTGAGCGACTTGGCGGTCAGCGAAGCGACCGGGCCCGAACGATGGACGGAGCGCGCGATCGCGCCCCATGTCGCACCGCCGGCTATGAGCCCGGCATATTTGCGCGCCAGGATCAGGTCGCGGAAGGAATAGGGTTCTGCGTCATGCTCGAACGCATCGAACAGGCTGAGCAGGTCGAGATCGGCGCCCGATAGCCGCGATTGCTCGATCAGCGATTGCCGCGACAGCGAAGATGCTTCCGGCGCCTTCATCAGCCCGAGCAGGCGCAGGAAGCCGCTTTCACTGACGAGTACGCGCCCAGCCGCGCGCTCGGCGGAGACGCGGCGCTCGATCTCGGCGTCACCGTTCCTGGAGAGCACGGCCTTGGCCAAAAGTGTCCGCCCGAACACGACATGCGTGGTGCGCCTGACAACACCGCGCCGCAACTGGCCGTGCTGGCGCTCGACTTCGCGTGCTGCCAGCCGCAGCGGAAACGCCGCCAGCGCGCCGATGGTGCCGAAAACGGCCCCCGGGACGGCTTGTGCCGTCATTTCTTGCTCTTGCCGACCGCCTTCAGCAGATTGGCCTTCAGCGGATTTTCAGCAGCACCGCCCGCTGCCATCTTCCTCGCGGCAGGCTTGGCGACCTCGTCGGCCTTGCTCTTCGACTTGGCCGGCGGCTTCGACTGCGACAGGCTGGCCTTCAGCGCATCCATCAAATTGATGACATTGCCGCGCTCGGGTGCCGCCGCGATGATCGGCTTGTGGCCCTTCAGCTTCTCGCGGATCATCGTCATGAGTGCTGCCTCGTAGCGATCCTCATAGTTCTTTGGATCGAAGGTGGTTTCCTTCTGCTTGATCAGCGCTTCGGCCAGCTGCAGCATTTCCGCATCGGGCTTGCCGGCAGGGATGTTGCCGAAATACTCAGCCGTACCTCGCACTTCGTTCGGGTTCCTCAACGTGCACACGAACATCCCGTTCTCGCGCGCGCCGATCGTCACCACGCGTTCCCGGCTGGACAGCACTAGGCGGGCGATCGCCAGCTTGCCGGATTTGCGCATGGCTTCGCGCAGCACGGCGAAGGTTTCCTCCGCCATCGCGCCATCGGGCGCCAGATAGTACGGCGCGTCCTGATAGATGACGTCGACCTCGTCCTCGTCGACGAAAGCCTCGATGTTCATCGTGTGGTTGGATTCGATGCGCACCGCGTCGAGGTCGGCATCATCGATGATGATGTACTGCTTGTCCTCATACTCATAGCCCTTGACCAGATCCGAACGCTCGACCAGCCCGAGTTCCGGGTCGACCGGCTTCATGTTGATGCGGTTGTGGGTCTTCTTGTGCAGCTGGTTGAAGCTGATGCGCTCGCTGGCGCTGGTGGCGGGGTATAGCCGCACCGGACAGCTGACCAGACTGAGTTTGAGATAACCTTTCCAACTTGCCCTGGGCGCCATGAAACACTCCTACGCGGCCATGCACTGACATTTACTGCAGCGCTTTTCGTCCGAAGGACGAACGAGGCTGCGCAAATCCTACACCGACCCCGCACGATACAGGGAAATTCCTGACGAAATCTTCCGTTACGTCTTTGAGGTCGTGAGTGGAGAATAATTCAAATTGTCGGAAGCGTCGATGGATTCTGGGCTCGGCTTCGCCAACCCTAGTTCTTCAAGGTAGGCAAATCCCGCGCGAACTCGTCAATATCCGCCCATGGATCCCCTGACGTCGCGAGCAGCCCCGGCAGCGAGGAATAGTTCAGGTCCTGCGGCGCATCGATGGATTCGAGATCCGACCAGCTCACCGGCGTCGAGGCCGGCAGGTTGGTGCGGGCGCGCAGCGAATAGGGCGCCGCCGAGGTGTGGCCGCGCGCATTGCGGTGATAGTCGATGAAGATGCGCCTTTTGCGATTGTCCTTGCCCATGGTGGTGGTGAAGGCATCGGGCGCGGTGGCCGTCAGATGCGTGGCGATGGCGCTGGTCGCCTGGTGCAGCTTCTTCCAGTTCTGCTTGCCCGTCACCGGCACTGTGATGTGGATGCCGCTGCCGCCGGACGTCTTGGCGAACGGCACCAGCCCCAGCCCTTCCAGCTCGCCCTTGATGTGCACCGCGGCTTCGACCACCTCGCGCCAGGAAATCCCCTCACCCGGGTCGAGGTCGAAGACGATCTGGTCGGGCCTGTCGAGGCTGGTGCGGTGGGTGCCCCAGGTGTGGAACTCGACGACGCCGAACTGCGCCAGCGCCAGATAACCTTTTGCGCCCTCCACCGAGAGATAGGATTTGGTCTCGCCTTCGGAGTTAGTCGCCTCGAACGTCACCACCGAGGGCGGCATGCCGGTGAAGGCATGGCGCTGGAAGAAACAGTCCTTCGGCAGGCCGGTGGGGCAGCGCACCAGCGACACCGGCCGGCCGAGAATGTGCGGCAGCATGAAGTCACCTACCAGCGCGTAGTAGACGGCGATGTCGAGCTTGGTCGGGCCGGTCTTGCCGAACAGCCGCCGCGTTGGGTTGGTCACCCAGATGGTGGCGAGATCAGCCTCGGCGATCAGCCGCTTGCGTGTCGAGGACACCGGCGTCGACAGGCCGACATCGCGCAAGCCTCTGAACACCGCGTGGCGCAGCGCATTGTCCGATGTGCGGTTGGCATAGTGGATGCGGGCCGAGAGCAACGGCTTCACCCAGTTCATCTCGCGCATGATTTCGCGCGGCGCCCCCTCCGGCGCCGTCGCCCCTGCTGTGAGCGGCTCCAGCCTGGCGAGCAATTCAGCGGCGGTCCCGGCATCGAAGCCGGTGCCGACCTTGCCACGATAGTGCAATTCACCGTCCTCGAATTCGGCAAGGCCGAGGGCTGCCAGGCCCTCGGCCGCATCCGACGTGGTGTAGCCGGCAATGACGAAATTGCCGCTTTGCAACGCCTTGGTCTTGGTCCAGCTCTTGGTGCGGCCGCTCTGATAGGTTGCGGTGGCGCGCTTGGAGACGACGCCCTCCAGCCCGAGTTCCGACGCCTGATCGTAGAGCCCCTGCCCCGAGCCCTCGACATGGTCGGAGAACTGGATGGCGGAATTGGCGCCGAGGCCCGACAGCATCTGCGCCAGCAATGCCTTGCGCCGGACAAGCGGCGCCTTGGTCAGGTCCCAGCCATCGAGATAGAGAAGGTCGAAGGCGTAGAAGTGCAGCTTGCTGCCGGCGCCTTCTGCCAGCGCGTCCTGCAGCAGCGCGAAGCGGCTGATGCCCCTGGCGTCGAGCACGACGATCTCGCCATCGATGATGGCGTCGCGGCACGGCAGTTTCGCAAAGGCGCCGGGCAGGTCGCCATAGCGCTTCGTCTAGTCGATCCCGCCACGGGTGATGAGCTTGACCACACCGTCGCTGAGATGCGCCATGGTGCGGTAGCCGTCGAATTTGATCTCGTGCAGCCATGTCTCCCCGGTGTCCTCGCCAGACGGCGGGTTTGGCACCTGCGTGGCCAGCTGCGGCTCGATGCGGGCAAGCATCGGCGCCTTGAACGCCCCCGGCAGCGTGCCGGGCTTCAACGAACCTGGCTTCGGCGCGGATCTGGCGGCCGGTTTCGCCGGCGCCACGAGTTCCTCTATGCGCAATCCGGATTTGACGCTTTCGGGCCGCGCTTCCAAGATATCGAGCACGGTGTCGGCGGCAAGGTCGCGCTCCTTGAACAGCAGCCAGTTCTTCCTGTTCTCGTCCTCGCCAAGCTTTGGTTTCAGCCGGGTCAGCATCCAGCCGCCATTGAGCTTGTCGCCGGCAAGGCGAAACTTGAAGGCGCCGGTCCTGAAACTCTTTTCGACATCGTCCATCGGCGCCCAGGTGCCGGTGTCCCAAACGATCATCGGCCCGCCGCCATACTCGCCCTCAGGGATGACACCCTCGAAGTCGATATATTCGAGCGGATGATCCTCGGTCTCGACCGCCAGGCGCTTGTCGGCCGGATTGAGCGAAGGCCCGCGTGGCACCGCCCAGCTCTTCAAGACGTCGCCGACCTGCAGCCGCAGATCATAGTGATCTGATGTGGCGTGATGCTTGTGGACGACGAAGCGGTTGCCTTCGCCGGCAACGAGCCCGCCGGCCGGTTCCGGCGTCTTCGAGAATTCGCGCTTGGCGCGATAGGTTTTGAGCTTGGGGGACGGCATGGGTCAGGTGTCGGTGGCGGCAACTACGGCTTTCCCGCCAGCATTTCGGATTTCCCGGCGGTACGAACGGATGGAAGTTACACTCTCAATCGTCGGTGGCCGGCGTCAATTCTAGCTCGGCCGGCGACAGCCCCTGCTGCAACTGCGCAAGCCGGAATTCATCGACCCAATAGGCCTCGCCGTCGACCAGAACGCGGGCCTGGTAGGTGCCGGCCGAAAAACTCTGCGCGGTGATGTAGACCTTGTGGCGGTCGAGCGCCTTGCGCACCGCGGCGCGCTTGGAATTCTGGCCGATGACGGGACTGAACATGACGCTGCCCTCGGTCGCCCTGACACGCAACGCGGCCGCTGTCCGCGGCTTGGCGACTGGCTTCAAGGATGACGGAGACGAGGTGTCCTGTCAATTTCAGGTGTTTGCCTGGCACGAACGGCAATGCAGGGCAAACTTTCGCCAAAGGTTGCGGGCGGCCCTCGCTGGAGCTTTTTCAGCTTGCCGACAGGGACCGCCCACCCGCCTGCGTCCTTCCCAAGACAGGAGATCAGATAAGCGCAGGGACGCCGATCCGCTTTGACATGAATCAACCGCGAGATGTGGCCACGAGGTCTTCCCTTGGGCAGACGGGCTCAGCGAGTTCGAATGCGACTAGAATCAGTCCTTCAATCGCCGCAAGCGACGCATCAGGTTCTGGCCGGCCTTGTGCAGCCGCGGGTGCGACCGCACCATGCCTTCGGCCCGGCTGCGCAGCAAAATGGCTGCGTTCGCAGCCCTGCCCCGCACCGTTATCGGTTCGCAGATCTCAGCCAGAACCGAACTCGAGGCGCCGATATGTTCCTTGTAGCCCTGGCTGCCGACCGACAGGTCGAAATAGTCGAAACCATTTCCGCGCGCCCACATCATCAGCTTGCCCATCATCGTCAGGCCGGGTGAGACATTGGCGACCGCATTTTGGTCGATGCCGAGCAGGAGGGTGTGAAGCGTGTCTTTTCTGGCCAGCACGTAGATGGAGGCGAGCCAGGCTTCACCGACGCGCAGCCCAAACAGCCGCACCGATCCATCGGACAGGCCTCGCAGTGCCGCGTCGCGATAGAAGTCGACGACCGGAGCCTGCGTCAGGAGGTCGAAACGCCCAAGCTCGCGAAAGCGCTTCAGTCGCAGTTCCAGCAGCGCGTCGAAAAGCTCCTCGGTCAGCGCGGGCGTGTCGGCCTCGACCAGAGCGAGGCCGACACGCCGTTCGAAGGCGCGGCACTGCTTGTGGAACGTCTTGGCGAAGGACGGCCTGCAAATGCGTTTGATGAGCGTCTCCGCTTCACCATGCAGGACGAGGCCGGAGGTGATCTGGATGGAGTCGCGCGCCGCCGAAAGCAAGGCCAGCGGATTGGCCACCCCCTGGATCTGCCGTGGTATTCCCACGACGTGGATGCGATCGGCCGGCGGCAGCACGGCGCGAACCGCCGCCCAGACGGCGTCGGCGCCCTGCCTGGTCCAGGGCCTCGCATCCGCCAGCAGCGGCGCCGAATAGTCGCACACGCCACAGCTCAGCCATTCGATCACGTGGTGGCCGCTGGCCCGGCGCCGCATCAGCGGCAGCAGCATGACCGGCGCGCTCGTCGCAGTGTCGCTCACCTCGACGACGAGCAGTTCCGCGCTCTTGGGCATCAGCCGCGCGGCGATGCCTTCGACCCACGCATAGTGCTGATGGGCGGTGCAGACGCCGTCCGCCTGGTGTTGCAGCCAGAGCGGCTTGACGGTCTCAAAGCTGGTGTGCAGCCGCGCCGTATAGCGCGCGCCGGCGCCGGCGCTGGCGGCAATCGGCGAAACCGGCCCATCGTCCGTCATCGCAACAACTTGCATTGCCCGGCTTGCCACGTGCTTGTCCTGTCATTCCGGTCCCCCACGCAAGCGCCGCAAACCCCGCATCAGTCCCTGGATCGTCTTGAGCAGCCGAGGTTTGGATCGCACGAGCACCTCGGTCCGGTTGCGGAGCTCGAGGGCGGTGGTCACGGCATTGCCCCGCACCGTAGTCCCGTGGCAAAGCTCGCGCAGGGTCGAACCCGTGGCGCCCATATGCTCCTTGTAGCTCTGGTTGCCTACCGACAGGTCGAAATAGTCGAAACCCTTCTCGCGCGCCCAGCTCATCAACTTGCCCATGATCAGAAGCCCCGGTGAAACGTTGGGCACCGCGCCCTGGTCGATTGATATCAGCAGAGCATGAACAGTAACTTCATGGGTCAGCAGGTATTGGACGGCGATCAGAGCTTCACCAACGCGCAGCCCGAAGAGCCGCACCGATCCATCCGACAGACCCTCGAGGGCGGCGTTTCGGTAGAAGTCGACAGCCGTCCTCTGCGTCAGCAGGTCGAAACGGCCCAATTCGCGAAAGCGGCTGAGCCGCATCCGGACTAGGCTGCCGAAGATGAGCTCCACCAGAGCCGGAGTGTTGGCCTCGACCAGTTCCACGCTGCCGAGCCGTTCGATCCGGCGCCAGTCCTTGTTGAAGGCCTTGACGAACGAGGGCCTGCATAGGCGCTTGAGGACGGTTTCAGGGTCGCCGTCGATGGCGAGGCCGAAGCTGGTATGAAGGGAATCGCGCGTGGCCGCGAGCAAGGCCAGCGGGTTGGCGACGCCGCTGATCCCTTGCGGAATTCCCGTGATGTGGATGCGGTCCGCCGGCGGCAGCACGGAACGCACCGCCGCCCACGCGGCCTGTGCGGATTGCCTCGTCCACGGGCTCGCATCGGCCAGCAGCGGTGCCGAATAGTCACAAACGCCACAACTCAGCCATTCGATCACCCGATGGCCGGGAGCCGGTCGCCGCATCAGCGGCACCAACATCCGGGGCGCGCCCGTCGTGGCGTCGTTCACCTCCACGATGAGCACTTCCGCACCTTTCGGCAGCAGTCGCGCGACGATTCCTTCGGCCCACGCATATTGCTGGTGGGCGGTGCACACGCCCTCCGCCTGGTAGCGCAGCCAGAGCGGCCTGGCCGCTTCCAGGCTGGTGTGCAATCGCGCCGTGTAGGCATCGTTCGCGGCGACGGTTACGGGATCGAGGGCCTGCCCTTCGGGCAAGCCGGTCGCCGCAGCACTTTGCACTGCCTGGCCTGCCATATCTTCATCTTCTCCTATCGTTTTGCCGTCGCGAACGTGACCGCCCGCCGCCACGAACCCAACCGGCTGTCGCGTGCCTCATCCGGATGCTCGAGATTCCATATGCGGTGATGCGCGAAATACCATGATGCCGCGAGCACGAAGATCTCGGACACGGCGGAACCCACCAGCGCCCACGGCGGAGACGCAATCGCCAGCAGGATCGCGATCAGTACCAGCCCGACAACCGCGCCGCCCAGCGTGGTGAATGCGACGATCCGGAAATCGCCGAGTATCTCAAGCACGATGCGGGGCATGATATAGAGCATGATCGGCACAAAATTCGCGATCACGAAAAGCCCGATGAACCCGACCGAGGCGTCCTGGAGGGCCTGGGATTTAATCGTCGGCAGAACGAACATGATGGCGCATCCATAAACCAGGCCGCCGAGCCCCATGACGAGCGCCCAGATCTTCGCCTGCGCCCAGACACGCACTGTTTCGTTGTTCCGCATCAGCCTGGCGAGGTCTGGCTGCGTCATGTTTACGAAAGCAAGACTGATGATGCGCAGCGGGGCAAACAACACCAGGACCGCCGCCAGCGGTGCGTAGGCGGCAGGCCCGGCAATGCCCGCGACCAGCAACGCCAAACATTGCCCCTGGATGTTGGTGGTAGTCGCGCTGAATGCCGACCAGCGCAGCTGGTGCCAGAGCCTGGTGTAGCGTCGCCGCGTCGGCATGCGGAAGCTGATGCGAATTGTGCGCCGAGCCAGTCGGACCAGGACGAAAATGCCAAACACATTTGCCGCGGCAAGCGCGTAGAACACGGTCTGCAGCGGGTCCTGGACCTTCCAGATCGTCAGCCCGGTCAGGACAATGCCGGCGATTGTAAAAGCGCCGTCGCTGATGGAAACGACCACCTGCAGGCGACGTGCGAAGAAAGCCGTGCGCATATGGCTGCGCAACGACCAGGCACCGACGAAGCACCCGGCGGCAATTCCGCTTGGATCGCCAAGGACATCCATCAGAACAGCCGTGCCGACGGCCATCAGCAACGCCACGATCAGCGCCGCCGTTCCGAATGCCACGTCATGGGCATCGACGCCGGCCCTGTTGGCGCTTTTGCTCATCCAGATGCTGGCGGGAACGGCGGTGAGCGACCTGATATAGGACAGGCCGACGCCGCCCATCACCATGCCGATGGCGAAGAGGCCGTAGCCCTGCGCCGACAGCATGTGCAACAGCATGATATTAAGGGCAAAGTGAAAGCCGCTCTGCATCGCCTCGCCGCCGATCATCAGCACGAGGCGTCGAACCAGATGGCTCGGGAACGCAAGCTTCACGACCGTGTCTCCGCTTGGCGGGCAGCCCCCGCCCTGCCTGGCCGCGCCATGGTCGTCTTCAGCTTGTCGGCGGCGATCGCCGCGATCGCGGCGGCCGCGACCGGCTCGGAGAAGATTGCCTCGTAGCGCGCGCGCCCGGCAGCGACAAAACCGCGCCAGGCCTGCGGCCACAGGATGATCTCCTGCAATTTCGCGCCAAGAGCTGCTGCGTCGCCGGGCGGAACATGCCAGCCGGTCTCGCCGTCGCTGACCACCTCCACCAGCCCGCCGATCGCCGACACCAGCGGCGGCCGGCCATAGGCCATCGCCTCGATGGCGACGCGCCCAAGCGATTCCGGACGCCGCGACGGCACGGTGACGATGTCGGCCCAGCGGTAGTGCTCCAAAGGGTCGGGTATGAAAGGCAGGACGCTGACGCGCCCGGTGAGGCCCATGGTCTCGACCAGTTCGGCCAGCGCATGCTCGCGCTCGGTGCTTTCGAAGGCGCCGCCGACCAGCCGCACCTCGATCCTCGCCTGCAGCTCTGCCGGCATCGAGGTGATCGCCTCCAGCAGCACCTCCTGCCCCTTGATCCTGTTGATGCGGCCGAGCAGCAGCACCCGCAACGGGCGCTTGCCGTCATAGGTGGTCGATTCGACCGCCGCCGGCCCGGCAACGCCGTTGTAGATGACATGCGTGCGCGCGGCCTTGGGATCGCCGAAAGCGGCGCGCGTCGCGCGCGAGTTGAAGATCAGATCCGCATGGCTCCAGTGCATCAGGCCGACGAGTATCCTGCGCATGGCGCCTTCGGGGATTTCGTGGATATGCAGGACGGCCTTGTGGGGAAGAAGACGCGCGGCCAGCGCATAGTCGGCCACGATCGAGGTGTTGACGTAAACCAGGTCGCAATCCCTGAGGCGCCGCCACGCCCTGAACACGGCAACCGGCAATCGCGCCATCTCGACCGTCGCAAGACGCGCAATGGCCTGGCGCCTCAGCACCCAGAGCGGTTCGAAGACGATCCGGCTGGCATGCGCTTCCAGGATCTGCACGATCGGCCCGCCGCGCGGCAGAACCACCTCGATGTCGGCCGACGGAAACGCGACGCGCAACGCAGCAACGCTCTCCGCGAAGCTGCGGTCGGAACCATAGAGTTCATAACCCTGATGAACGCAGGCAATCCGCATCTTTGTATCCCGCCGGGTGCTACAACCATCGCGCCGGGCGATAATGTGCAGAGGCCTTGCCGCAAGAGTCATGCCGGATTCAGTAGGCCGACTACCCGCCGCACGACCTTGGCACTGCTTCGTTTCGATACAGCTACGCACAGAAGGGTTGACCGAGAATGAAACAACCACCGGGTTCAACACCGTTTTTTTACAACCCCGCGCGATGATCGCTCCCCAAGAATGCTGAAACAGGAAGATGGCATGGAAGTTGCCATCTGTTTCCTAAAAATTCAGTAATCGCTAATATATAGACACCTGAAAGTGCCGCCAGCCATGAAACCAGAGACGCCCGCCATTCTGATCCTGGGGACCCGCGGCATACCCGCAGCCCATGGCGGCTTTGAAACCTTTGCCGAAAGACTGGCGCTGTTTCTTGTCGGGCGAGGCTGGAAGGTCGCCGTCTATTGCCAGGATGAGGTCGAGCGGATCGACCAGCGGGTGCGTAGCGAAACCTGGCGCGGCATAGAACTCATTCACATCCAGGTTGCCTCCAAAGGGCCGCGCGCGACACTGGAATTCGACTGGCAATGCGTCCGCGACGCCGCCAGGCGGCAGGGCGTCTGTCTCGTGCTCGGCTACAACGGCGCGGTCTTCCTGACCTGGCTCAGGCTGAAGCGGCGCAAGATCTTCACCAATATGGACGGCATCGAATGGCGGCGCCCCAAATGGGGGATGGCGGCGCGCACCTGGTTCTGGCTCAACGAATGGATCGGCGCCTGGGCCTCGCATCGGCTGGTGGCCGATCATCCCGCTATCGCAGATCATCTGGCGACACGCCGGCCGCGCAGCGCCATCGCCACCATCGCCTATGGCGCCGATCCGGTGACATCGGCACCGGAAGCGTCGGTCCGGGCGCTCGGCCTCGAGCCCGGGCGCTATCTGATCTCGATCGCGCGCATCGAACCCGACAACAACATCCTACCGATCGTCGAAGCCTTTTGCTCCACCAAGCGCGACATGAAGCTGGTGGTGCTGGGAACGCTGTCCGACGACATTCCGTATCATGCCGCCATCCGCAAGGCGGCGAACGGCTCGGTGGTCCTGCCAGGCGCCATTTACGACCAGGCGACGGTGAAGGCACTGCGCTTCCACGCCCGCGCCTATCTGCATGGCCACACGGTGGGCGGAACCAACCCGTCACTGGTCGAAGCGCTGGCAGCCGGCAACATGGTGATTGCCCACGACAATCCCTACAACAGATGGACCGCCGGTGCGGCAGCGATCTACTTCACCGACAAGAACAGCTGCGCCGAGCGGATGCAGCTGGCGCTGGACGACGATGACCTGGTCAGGACCTGCGGCGTTGCCGCCAGGGCGCGCGCCCGCGAGGCCTTCCGCTGGGAAGATGTCCTGCTTGCCTATGAAAATGAAGCCTATCGCTTGCTCGGCGTGACCGCCGCCGAGACGGTCGCAATCAGTCGCGCATCAGCCGGCACCGCATGACAGGCTGGTCGCGCCGTCGGGTGCTGCGGACCGCGCTGTCCACGGCGGCCGCCGCCCTTGGCCCCCTCTCGATCGCACCAATCGCCCGCGCCGCTGGGCCGCAGTTTCGGCGCGGCGTCAACGCCTGGCCGTGGTTCTCGCTGACGCGCGAATTTCCCGCGCCACGCACCGACTATGACTGGCCGCCCTTCCAGTCGCAACGGCCGGTTCCCACACCGGACGACCTCGGTCGGCTGCGCAGGACCGGGCTCGATTTCATTCGCCTGCCCGTCGATCCCGGCCCCTTCCTGGCCGCCGACGCCAAGACGCGCGGCCAGTTGCTGGACATGCTGGACGCCGCCGTCACCACAACGCTCGATGCCGGTCTTGGCATCATCGTCAACGTCCAGGCAAATGGCGCCACCCATTACTGGAACCCCGATCGCATGGTCTCCAGCACCGCCGCACCCGCCTTCGATCTTTATCGCGGGCTGGTCGGCGAGCTTGCCGGCAGGCTGGAGCGCTTCCAGCCCGGCAGGATAGCGCTCGAGCCGGTCAACGAGCCGGCGCAGGCCTGCGAATCGAACGTCTGGTCGCAGATCCAGCTTTCACTTCTGACCGCGGCAAGGGCGTCGGCCGCAACCTTGCCGCTGGTCGTCACCGGCGGCTGCGGCTCGATGGTGAGCGGACTGACCGCGCTCGATCCGGCGCCGCTGTCGCCGTTCGAGCCGATCCTGTTCACCTTCCATTTCTACGAGCCCTATCTGTTCAGCCATCAGGGCGCGCCGTGGATGCGCGAGCCCGTCTACCGGTCGCTCAACAACGTGCCGTGGCCGGCATCCGCCGGTTCGTTGGAACAGACGCTGGCGTCGGTCAGGGCGCGCATGGCGCAGGATACCGAAACCCCTGAAGACGCCAGGCAGGCCGCCTATGCCGAAACCGAACGCGTGCTGAAAGTCTATTTCGACGCCAAGCCCGACCGCTGGTTTGTCGACAAATATCTTGCCGAGGTTCGCGCCTGGGTCGATGGCCACGGCCTTGCGCCGGAACGCATCATCATGGGCGAGTTCGGCGCCCTGCGAACCGACGCCCGCTATGTCGCCGCGCCCAACCCGGACCGCGCGCGCTACATCGCCGATGTCAGGCAAAGCGCCGAGACGTTCGGCTTCCCCTGGGCGTTCTGGGATCTCTTCGACGGCATGGGCATGATGGACGACACCACGCGGGCGCTGGACCCGGCGATGATCGAGGCGCTTGGCCTGATTATGCCGGAATAGGCACCCGCCATCCCGGCATCTGCCGTATAGCGCTACGTTTGCGCCGACTGCGGCCTTCGTTGCACCGCCGCCCGCGCCGGCCGGTAGAGCACCAGCGCCAGGACCACGAATTTGGTCAGCAGCGTCGTCTTCGACGCGACGCTTTCCGAGGTGTTGATCAGGATGATCCAGCCCAACATCGGCAGCCAGATGCCGGGATGGCAGCGCCGCGCCACCTCAAACAAGAACAGCACGAAGCCAAACGTCAGCAAAAGGGTGAAGAAGGCGCCCTGGTAGACGATCGTGCGGATGATCGGGTTCTCGATGCCTTGTTCGAGACCGTTGATGCGGCGCAGGCTGTCGACCAGGTCGACATCCGGCCCAACGATCAGATCGCGCCATTCCAGGTACTTGAAGAGTTCGAACATCTCGACGCGGGCATTGGCGCTGCCGCTGTCCGACACGAAGCGCTCCAGAAGCGCGTCGAAAAAGCCATAATATGCCGCCACGACGACGACGACCGGCAACAGCGCGGCAAGCATGAAGCCCAGTGCTGCACCCAGCAGGTTGACGCGGCCCCGGCGCAAATTAGTGATACCCTGAAAAAGCAGATAGAAGCCTCCGAGCACGATCGTCGTCACCATAGCCGTGCGGCCGCCGAAGGCGACGAGTGCCGCGCATTGCAGGCCGATCAACCCTATCCGCACAGGCATAGACAGGGATCTGGCACCGGAGAGCAGCGCAAGCACGTAGATCGCTGTCACCATGGCATTGGCAAGCGGATGCCCCTGCAGCGCGCTTGAGCGCAGATCGGTGGTAAACGCCACGCCGTCGAGGCGATAGGGGAAAATCAGCGTCTTGGTGGCGAACTCGAAAAGGGCAAGCAACGCATTCGCCGTCATGACCAGGTGAATGACGGTCTGCAACCCGACGAATGTCCGTTCGTCATCCTCGCTGAGCATCAGCACCACAAGTGCCGCGGCCATGAACGTATCGATCATGCCGGCCATGCCGGGACGCTGCCTGGCGATTACGACGAACAGAAGCACGATCGAGATGGCGGCCATCAGCGCGCTGGCCGGCCGCCTGTCGGCGACATGGACGAGGTAGCCGACTGGGTTGCCTGATGTGCAGGAGCGCCAGGCAAGCAAGAGCACGATGAGATAGGTGGACGGATGTATCTTGGTCGCCGGGTTGCCGAACAGGCCGTCGTAATTGTAGCCCACCAGCCACAGCATACCGCCCGAGACGCTGAACAGCACCGCCACCGCCGTGATCAGTCCGAAACGCGTCAGCGCATCGACCGACGTGCCGGCGCGGGGTGCGGCAGCACCGTAGTTCGAAGCGCTTGCGCTCCAGCTGGTGGCCCAAGGGACGGCCATGTCAGGCCGCCTCGTCGACCAGCAAGGCGCCTGTCGGCAGCCGCCCCATGACGGAGACGGCTTGCGACGTCGCGGTGACGTCGCGCATCGGTGTGGCGTTCAACGTGGCGACCAGCACGATCTCGTCGACCATCGCAACCAGCGGCGAAGCATTGAGATTGTCGGCCAGCGCGCCGCCGTCGATGACGACAAGCTCGAAGCTCCGGCTGGCCTGGGCCAGCATGTGCTGCGCGAAGTAGATGCCATGCGCTTCCTGGAAGACCGCCTTTGAGCGGCCTCTACCCAGCAGGGCGACATTGCTGCCGGCCGCGTAGTGGCTGACGGCTTCAAACGCGTATTCGCCGCGCAGCACGTCGAGGATTCCCGGCTGCGCCTCCTTCTGACTGCCGCCGCCATTGGCATCGATGAACAGCACACGGCTGCCCCTGGACGCCGCGGTATTGGCCAGCAGCCGCGCCACCCGGCTGCGCTGCGCGCCCTCGCCCGGCGACGATGTCACCAGGATGGATGGCACCAGCGGCCAGTCCGGCGGTCGCTGGCCCGAACTGAACATGCGCCTCAGCGCAAGGCCGACGACGGCGTCGGTCTTCTGGCTGGCCACGGCGGCCGCACTCCCGCCGAACGGCCACCAGCGGCGGCCAGTGCCTGACCTTGCCGGCACCACGCCCAGCACCGGCGCTTCGATGGCCGACTGCATCTGGGCGCTGGAAAGCACCGTCGGCGAGGCATATTCGGCGATCAGCGCCAGGCCGGTGCCGAGCCCCAGCCCGCCGAAGATCGCGCCGACAAGCAGCAGCGACAAAGGCGGCCAGCTCTTCTTCAGGGCCGGCATGGCGTTGGAGATGATGCGCGCATTGGTGCTGTCGACATTGATCTGCTCGCGCGTCTCCTGGGCCCGCTGGAGATAATTCGCGTAGACGGAGCGAACCGCCTCGAGATCGCGCTGCAGTTCGCGCAGCCGCACGGAGGCCTGGTCGGTGTCGAGCGACTTGCTCTTCATGCCCGCGACCTTGGCTTCCAGCGCCTGCTGGTTGGCCAGCGCCCTTTCGTAGTCGGTCTCGGTGGCGGTGGCGATGCGGCCGAGTTCGCGCGCGATGAGCTGACGCGTGTCGCGCAGCTGCTGCTGGGCTGCGATCAGCGACGGATGACGCGGCCCCAGTTCCGTGCCGAGCTGCGAGACCTGGTCGACCAGCGTCGCCTCTTGTGCCCGCAGGCTGGAGATCACCGCCGAGCGCATCGCTTCCGAGGTGGCGTCCGCCGTACCGCTCTGCCGGCGCATCTGGTCGACCTGCGCCTTCAGCGCAGCGGTGCGGCTCTGTGCCGCTGAAAGCTGCGTGTTGATCTCGGTCAGTTCCTGGTCGCTGACCAGATTGCCTGCCGCCATTACCATGTTGTTGGCCGACTTGTAGGCCTCGACGGCGTTTTCGGCTTGCTGGACGCGCTTGCGCTGTTCGTCCAGCCGCGCGGTGATGGCTACGGAAGCGTCCTTGGCCATTTGCGCGCGCGCGCTCGCCTGGTCGACCAGATAGGCCTGCGCGATGGCGTTGGCCAGAAGGGCGGCCTTGTCGGCGCTCTTGGCGGTGACGATGACGTCGAGGACCAGGACCTTGTCGGCCCGCTTCACCGCCAGGCGTCGGCGTAGCGCGTCGAGCGTCTGCGCCGACCTGTCGCCTTCGGCCGACCCCGAGCCGAGCAGGCGCGACAGCAGGCCCTGCCCGTTGAATTCCGGATCCTGCGTCAGGTTTGTCGCCGTGATCGCCCTCATCAGCACGCCTGTCGACTGGACCACGCTGACCTGGCTCTCGACCTGCGTGATGCCGCCGTCGGGTGAGATACGGCTGGGATTGACGTCGTTGGTGACCACCTGCAGGTCCTGCGGATCGATGAGGATTTCCGCCGCCGAGCTGTAGAGCGCGGGCGTGAAAAGGCCGTAGAGCAAGGTGACCAGCGTCAACAGCGCGACGGTGCCGAAGATCCAGAACCGGCGGCGCACCAGGATGCGCTTCAGATCGCCCAGTTCGACGGTCGAGGCCGCGTATGATCTCGCTGATCCCGCATCCGGAGAGTGTTGCTGAGGAACCATGGGCAGGGACGATTGCATGGCTGCCTCCGACAATATTCCATCAGCCGGCAAGATCAGATTGCGGCGCTAACCTAGCTATTCCTCCAACTGTTAAAAGATTGTTAATTATGTTGAGAGGTCATGTGAATTTTGGCATGCGGTTTGCTTAAAAATATACATACCGAGGTGTCGACGGCGCGGCGAGGGAGACGGATTCAGATGGGGCTACAATTTGACCGGACAGGTCTGGCCGGCAGGGCCGGACACTGCCTTTTCGGGTCTCCAACATGTGGATAAGCCTGCGCCTGGACGGCGATTGCGTCCGTGCCTTCCATATCGCGCTGTTGGATCGCCTCGCCACGCTTGGCGATATGCAGCTGTCCGTCGATATCAGGCCCGCGGGCGGCGGCATCCCGCGCAGCGCCGCGGCCCTGTTTCAACTCGAAACGGCGATACACGGGCTGTCCCATGATGGGCTGGCGACGCGTGTGCCGCTTTCGACGCTCGCTCCCTACCGGACGCAGCCACCCGCTTCACCCGATCTGGTGGTCGACCTCTGCGGCGATGTCAGGATCGAAGGCACGCGGGTCTGGCGCGTCACCTATGATGACGCCAGCGGCGAAGCGGCCTTGCTGGCCTTGATCCTCGCCGGCCGCACACCGCTGGCCCGCATCGAGGAAAACGGCATTGCGATTGCCGCCGGGCGCCTGGGAACCGAATATGGCGGCATCGCGCTCGCGTCCTTCCAGGACATGCTGTCGCGCACTGCCAGCCTGATCGTCGCGGCGATGTCGGGGGCTGCCAAGGCCGTGCCTGATCTGCCCGAGCCGGCGCAAGCAGGTAGCCCGCCGCCAATGCCCTCGGCCGGCAAGCTTGGCGTAAGAGCCGGCAAGGCTCTGGCGCGGCGGATCGTCCAGAAGATCTACCATCTTTGCTACAACGCGCCGCACTGGAAGGTCGGCTGGCGGCAAACCGGGGGCCGCGATCTGTTCGACCTGCGCGCGCATCCGGCATCGGGCTGGCAAGGACTGCCGGACGACGGCAGCCGATTCTACGCCGATCCGTTCCCGATCCTGTATCAAGGCCAGCTAACCCTGTTCGTCGAGGACTATATCCACCGGCTCGGCCGGGCCATCATCTCCGCCGTACCCTTCGGTCCGGCAGGCCCGCTCGGCCGCCCCGAGCCGGTGCTGGACCTGCCCTACCATCTCTCCTACCCCTTCGTCTTCGAGCGTGACGGCGAGGTCTGGATGGTCCCGGAAAGCTGCGCCAACGGCACGGTCGATCTCTACCGGGCCACCGCCTTTCCCGGCGGATGGGTCAAGGAGGCGACGCTTCTGTCCGGCGTCGTCGCAAGCGACGCCACCCTGGTCGAACATGGCGGCGCATGGTGGATGTTCGCCACTGTCCGGGACGGCGGCGGTGCCTTCTCCGACGCGCTGCATCTGTGGTCGGCGCCGGATTTTCGCGGCCCCTGGACGCCGCATCCGAACAATCCCGTGCTGATCGATATCGCCTCGGCGCGGCCGGCGGGCCGCATGGTCAAGCGCGGCAACGACCTGCTGCGCCCGGTGCAGGACTGCCGCAGGAGCTATGGCGCGGCTCTCGGCATTGCACGCATTTCTCACCTCGATTTGATCGGCATGGAGCAAGTCGTTGAAACCGTCTTAAATCCAGGCGCGCTATGGAATGGGCGCAAACTTCACACACTCAACGAGGCAGGCGGTTTTGAGTTCATCGACGGCTCGGCAATCGCACCGCGCTGGAAACGACGGGTCCGCGATTAACCTAAACATTGGTTACTACCAGACGCACGTTCCGGTTGCTTGAGGTTGATTTGGGCCCGGAAGATATTTTCTACCACAGATTGTGGTGCAGGAAGACACCACCAGAAAGGGCAGTAAGATGAGTATCGCAGAGGCTGGCCAAACCGAAATCGACGTGGCGATCGTCGGCGCGGGAATGGCCGGCACCACCTTGGCAACGGTGTTGGGAAAAGCCGGGCGCAAGGTGGCGCTGATCGATCCGCACCGCGTCCATCACGACGAGTTCCGCGCCGAGAAGATCGGCATGGATCAGATGCTGCTGTTTGAAAAGCTCGGCCTCGATGCGACTGTCAAGCGTCTCGTCACCTCGACAACCGACACCCATGTCTTCCGCCTCGGCCAATTGTTCGCGCACGAGAAGAAGTCGGAATTCACATTTTCCTATGGCGCGCTGATCAATGGCCTGCGCGACGCCTTGCCGCCGCAAGTGCCGCTGACGGTCGGCAAGGTGACGGAGGTCTCGACCGGACCGGACCGACAGCGGCTTGTGCTAGCCGACGGCTCCGTGATCAATGCCCGCCTGCTCGTGGTGGCAACCGGCCACGGCGAAGCGGTGCGGCGCGCCGTCGGGGTCGAGCGTGTCGAACAATCGAAGGCGCATTCGCTGTCGATGGGATTTGACCTCGCCATCTCGCCGCGTGAATTCGCCTATCAATCCGCTACCTGCTACGGCAGACGGGCCGCGGACCGTGTCGCCTACATCAGCATCTTTCCTCTCGGCAACAAGATGCGGGCGAACATGTTCGTCTATCGCACCGTGGCCGAACCGTGGACGAGGGCGTTTCGCCAGGATCCGCAGAAGATGCTTTGCGAACTGATGCCCGAGATATCAGCGCTATGTGGCAACTTCGAAGTCGCAAGTCCTGTCGAGGTCAGGCAGATCAGCCTGAACACGACGCAAGGCCATCGCCGCGACGGGGTCGTCTTCATCGGCGACGCTTTCTGCACGACGTGTCCGACGCCGGGCGTCGGCATCGGGCGGGTGATGACCGATGTCGATCAGCTCCACTCGATTCACATTCCGCGCTGGCTCGAAACACCAGGCATGGCGGCTGACAAGATCAACGCCTTCTATGACGACCCGGTCAAGGTGGCTACCGATGCGGACGGCATGCGTGTGAGCTACTATGCCAAGTCGATCACCGCCGACCCCAGGCTGGAATGGCGCGTGCGGCGCCTGCGCAACAACACGGCGCGCCAGCTGATGATCATCAGCCGCAAGATGCGGCATCTGGGACGGCGACAGGCGCCCGGGGCGATTCCCGAAAGGCGTGGCTAATGCATATCGCCCAAAAGTGTCCTCGGTTTTGGGAGAACGACATGCATAAAAACAATGAGCTAAAGCGGGTCGCCTGAATCCGTTCAAACGCGACACGCTTTAGATGACGTCCCGACCTAAAGCGCGTCGCGTTTGAATGGATTCAGCCACGCGCTTGTGGTCTTGATTTCGTGCATGTCGTTCTCCCAAAATCGGGACCACTTTTGAACGACATGCGACGCCCGGCAGCATCCAGCAGGAGTCAGCGCCAGGCGGCCTCATTCTTTTGTTCATAGTCACTGAAGGCCTTTTTCAGGCCGCCGAGGACTTCTGCCGCAGTTTCGAACATCGCCTTGAACTGGGGCTCGTCCACCTTGCCGATGTCCTCGCGAAGATGATCTATGGTGTCCTGCAGGCGTGCCTGCATCTTCTGGGTATGGTGCAGTGGATCGCGGTCGGGTTCGCTGGCCATGACTCTCTCCTTTGTTCTGCTGAACCCACCCGCCGAGTTCGATCGGCGAATTGCCACTTCAACGAACAAGACCGAAGTCCGTTCCCCACGTGGAAAGCCGATCGCGAGGCCTGTATTGAGGGCGCCATGCCGAGGCCTCGTGGCGCTGAGCGCAAATCATCCTCGAGGCGAAGATCGCAGCCGACCTCACCCCAGCGTCAGCCCCGCCTTCCTCGCCTCCTCGCGCAGGAACGGCAGGCCGACGCCAATGACATCGTCCGGATTGTCCGCCACCGGCCGCCACACGGCCAACCCGCCGGCAATGTCGACATCGACATGGTTCATGCTTTCCAGGGTGATGGCGCCGGTGTAGCCGATGTCTGATATCGCCTTCATGCAGGCCCCCCAGTTGAGCATGCCGCGCCCCGGCACGCCGCGATTGGCCTCGGAGACATGGACGTAGCCGAGATAGGGTGCGGCGGCGCGGAAGCCGGCCTCAAAACTCTCCTCCTCGATATGCATGTGGTAGGTGTCGAGATGGATGAAGATGTTGTCCGCGCCGACGCGCTCGATGACTTTGGCCGCATCGATGCCGCGATTGATCAGATGCGTCTCGTAGCGGTTGCACGGTTCGATGCCGAGCTTCAGCCCATGCGCCTTGGCTGCCTTGGCGGCGCGCGCGAGGAAGCGGCACATGCCGTCGATTTCCTCGGCCGTCGGCGCGCGTCCGGAAGTCTTGCCGATCGTGCCATAGGTGACGCCGCCGAGCGCCTCGCTGCCCACCGCCTCGCATACGCTGAAGGCCGGTTCGAGGAAAGCCAGCGCCTCGTCCGGCCGCGCCACCACATCGAGTGAAGCCGGCAGTCCGAGCGACGGGATAAGCGCGACACCCCAGCGTTCGGCGAAGGCGCGCGTGCGCCTGGTGTCGATCTCCTCGGGGCGCAGCAGCGGGATTTCCAGCAGACCGACGCCGAGCCCCTTCAACCGCTCCATCCACGGCTCGATCAGGTCGAGGTTCCAGACAGGGGCAATGGCGAAAGTGTGCAATCCAAGGATATTCATCGGCTCCAGCCTCTCTGTTCGGTCACCGCCGCGGCGCTGGTGTCGCCGCCGCCGACGACGACGATGCGGCAGACGACTTCGTTCATGTTGGGTTTGGCTATGACAAGATTGGCGAGCCAACGGATTCCCGCATCAAGACCCGGCAAGGCTCGAGCCGCGCGATCGGCGGTCCCTCCCCGCCTTCAATCCTGGCAAACAGCGCTTCCATGGCATGGCCGGCGATCTGGCGCACCGGCTGCACCACGGCGGCGATGGCCGGCCATGTCACCTGCATCCATTCGGCATCGTCGAAGCCGACCAGCGAAATGTCGTTGGGGCAGTGCCAGCCACGTCGGCGGAATTCGGACAGCGCCACCAGCGTGCCCTTGAGGAACAGCGAATAGACCGCCGTCGGGCGCTCTCCCTTTGCAAAATAGTCGCGCAACTGCGCCCTGAGCGGCTCGACATCGGTTTCGGCAAGCACAACGTCGATGCGCACATCCGGTGCCAGCGCCCGTGCGGTGGCGCGAAAACCATCGAGGCGGGCACGTACTGTCGCCGCCTGTTCGCCAAGGCCGACGACCAGGATATGGCGGTGGCCCTTGCCGATCAGTTCGCGCGCCACCTCGGCGCTCGCGGAAGCACTGTCGGCCGATACGGTGTCGAAGGCGTCGTCGGACAGCACGCGGTCGATCAGCACGCCGGTCATGCCGTTGGCCTTCATGAATGCGGCCGCCGGGCCGTGCTCGTTGCGCACCGGCGCCAGCACCACGCCGGCCACCCGCCAGTCATGCATGCGGGCCAGGATCTCCGTTTCGCGCGTCTCGGATTCGCGGCTCGATGCCGCCACCAGCGTGTAGCCGCGCTGCTCGGCGAGGCTCTCGAGCTGGGTGACCATCTGGCCGAAGAACTCGCTTTCGAACTCGGGCATGATGGCGCCGATAATGCGGCGCCTGGCCCTGCGCATGTCGGAGGCCAGCGGATCGACGCGGTAGCCCAACAGCTCGACGGCGTCGAAGACACGCTGCGCATTCTCGGGCTTCACCGTGGTGACGCCGGCCATCACCTTGGAGACGGTGGCGGCCGACACGCCGGCACGGCTTGCCACGTCGTGAATCGACGGACGCCGCTGCTGATCCTGCCTATGCGCCATTGTTCCTCCTCCCGAGGTGCGAACGTCAGCTTTTGTCGTCCGCTGGAGAATGCGTAAATCGATTTTTCTTTGTTGTAAATCGTTTAATCCAAGGTAATTTGCCCCCGAGAAAGGGCGATCAGGATCGCGCCGGGAGGAAACCGTCATGCCGAACAAGGATTTGCCGCTGGTCATCAGCGCGCCGGAACCACGCACGCTCGACCTCATCTTCACGCCGCTGCAACTGGCTCGCTTCAAGGCGAAATACCGCATCGTCGAGACCACCGCCGACGGCGTTGCGAAACTGCCGGCCGATGTGCTGGCACAGGCCCGCTACATCGTTGGCCAGCCGCCAATATCGCCCGAAACGCTGGCACGGATGACGGCGCTGCGCTGCGTCTTCAACGTCGAGACCAATTTGATCAACAACATGCCTTACGAGACGCTGTTCGCGCGCGGCATCCATGTCGTCACCACCGGCCTGGTGTTCGCCGAGCCGGTGGCCGAGCTTGGCCTTGCCATGGCGCTCAATCTCGCCCGCGACATCGTCGACGCCGACCTCGCCTTCCGGCAAGGCAGGGAATTGTGGGGCGGCGACGGCAATTCGACGGCGCGGCTCTTGTCCGGCGCCGATGTCGGCATCATCGGCTTCGGCGATCTCGGTCGCGCGCTGAACCGGCTGCTGTCGGGCTTCCGCACCCGAACCAAAGTCTTCGATCCCTGGCTGCCGCCCTCGATCCTCATCGACAATGGCGTCGAGCCGGCCTCGCTCGATGACGTGCTGTCGACCAGCGACTTCGTCTTCGTCGTCGCCTCGGTGACCAGCGAGAACCAGGGGTTTTTGGGCGCCGAGGCCTTTGCCAGCATGCGAAAAGGCGCCGCCTTCATCCTGCTCAGCCGCGCCGGCGTCGTCGATTTTTCCGCCCTGATGGCGGCGGTGAAGAGCGGCCACATCGTCGCCGCCAGCGACGTCTTCCCCGAAGAACCGCTGGCGCAGGACCATCCTGTGCGTGCTCTGCCCGGCTTCCTGCGCTCCGCCCACCGCGCCGGCGCGCTCGACGTCGCCTTCAAGCGGATGGGCGACATGGTGCTGGAGGACATGGACCTGATCGACCGCGGCCTGCCGCCGTTGCGCTCCAAGCGCGCCGAGCGCGAGACGGTATCGCGCATGCGCTCCAAGCCGGCCAACAGGAATTGAAAGGGGCCGTTTTCGTCCCTGTCCGGTTGGCCGGCCTTGACCGCTTCAGCTTGGCAAGAGCGCGGCCGGCGACGACGCTGCCTCGTTGGGTACGTTTTCAGACAGTTGGCGTTGGTCGCTAACTCACTGCTGGCAGCGCTCCTCCGCCGAGACAGTTGGCTCAAGTCGCGACCAGCAGCCGTCGCTGACGACATGCTGCACGTGCATTCGGTGCCGGCCTCCCCGGTCGGAACATTTTCTTTCGGCCCGCATTCTGGAATCCACCGAAGGAGAGTTTTCTTGACCCGACTGCCTCAGGATAAAGACCGGATTGAACGTTCCACCCGCGAGGCTCAGTCCATCATCGCCATCGAACGTCAGGCGCGTGAGGCAAAGACGGCGCGGCTTCGAGAACTACGGCTTTCGTCGGAGACACCGGCTTCGAGTGGGACGGCAAAGCGCAAGCCCCGCGCCCGAAAAGCGACAGGCAAAACTATCGACGTGAGGTGAGCTTGTGCTCGACGTTGTATTCGAACACGGAGGTCGCCTGGGTTCCTGGAACGAAATACCTTTTGCGAACTTGCAGGCGTCAAGAGCGCTTGTGAGCATTGCGCGCCCGCCAGCCGCATCGCAGCGTTCATGGCTGCTTTTTCGACCTGCGTGCGACCGCTTCCATGAAGGAGCGTGCGGCAGCGTCGCAAGCCGTTCTGGACGGTCCGTTTGCGAACAGCACGACCTCCGCGGCTTTCTTCGACATGCCGTATTTCTTTGCAAAGACCGCGGTGTCGTAAGGCTCGTTTTCAACCCCGGGCGTCGAGGACGTGACCCTGACCTTGGTCATTGCCGAGTCCGCCTGAAACTCTCGAGCAACTCACTTTCATTTCGGCAGCCATTCTCGAAAAGCGAGAACACCGTGGCTGCCAGCTGCTGCACGTCCGGCTCCACCGACATCGGGTTCAGTTTGCGTTCGGAGCAGACCTGATCGAAGACGCGTTGGCATAGCTGCAGGTCGGAAGGATAAAAGCCGGGATGGCGCTTGTTAAGGCTCGACATGAGAATCCCCACTCCGAGCAGCGCCCCACTTGCATGACGCTGTAATCGAAAATCTAAATTGGCGGCGAGGAGAGTCAATATCGACGTTATCACTGTACGGATCGTACAATTCTCCCGCGGGCAAACTCTGTCGTTGGCTGGCTTTCGAAGGCTTCGCAGTGACCCGGGGATGGCGCCATTGTCGTTAGCCGACGGATTTTATCGGCCCTCCCCGTGATCCGCCTCTCTCGGACAATATGTCGGTTTCGTACCAAGCGACGTTTGGTACGTTTCCGACACTAACGTTTGGGTCGATCTTTTCGTATGCGAGCGGCTTTGGGGGGCGCCGTGCACCGAATTCCTAGATTTCTCCATCCGGAGCCCCTATATGTGGGCGATCGTCCGCACGTTGTTACGGGCGCGGACGGCTGGGAGATCAAATGGCTCTTGCCCTGCATTGGGCTGCGCCATGACTAATCCCGATAAAATCCCAGAACCCAACCAGAACCACCAATACCGAAATCGGCTTTTGCGGCGGATGAGCGCGGATGACCTTGCGCTGCTCAAACCGCATATGCAGCGCTGCGCGCTGCCGTTGCGCATGATGCTGGTGACCCCAAATGTCCCGATTGAGGCGGTCTACTTCATCGAACAGGGCATCGGCTCGGTGGTCGCCAGGACGACGAGCGGCCACGAGGCCGAAGTGGGCTTCATCGGCTTCGAAGGCATGACCGGATCTTCGCTGGTGATGGGCGACGACCGTGCGGTGCATGCATGTTTTGTACAGCTCGAGGGCGAAGCCATCCGCATCGAAGCCGGCGCTTTCAATGCAGCACTGGCGGCAAGTGCGACCTTGCGCATGTTCCTGCTGCGCTTCGTCAATACGCTCCAGACCCAGGCCGGCTGCACCGCGCTCGTCAACGCGCGGCTGAAGCTCGAAGAGCGGCTGGCACGCTGGCTGCTCATGTGCGACGACCGGGTGCCCGGCGAACACCTCGCCATCACGCACGAATTCCTGGCCATCATGCTTGGTGTCAGGCGGCCAGGCGTCACCGTCGCGCTCCAGCTGCTCGAAGGCCGCGCGTTGATCCGCTCGCGCCGTGGTGAGATCGTCATTCGCGATCGCGCCGGACTGCTGGAACTGGCCAATGGCAGTTACGGCGAAGCCGAGGCCGAATATGTCAGGCTGATCGGCGAGATCGGCCAAGTCTGAATCGGCCAAAGCCTGAATCGGGCAAGCCTGATCAAGAGCGGTTGCCGCCCGCGGCCGGCTTGCCCGATGGGCCGACTTTGCCGGACCGTGCCGCACTGCCTCCAAAGGCATCCGCCGCGCCGTGCCGGCTAATTGGCAGCCCGGCATGTTCGAGGCTTGCGAGCTTGCATTTCGTCTGTTCGGCCGCCGCTCCGACAAGGCAATCGATGGCGACCATCGCGCCGGCATGCTCGCTGGCAGCGACCGCCTGGCGTATCTTGCTCAATTGCGCGTGCGTGTAGTCCAGAAGCTCGACCAGGTCGGTATGATCCAAACCGCCCTCCATCACAGGATGTCGAGAGGCCGATACGAGGTCGCTCTTGGCACCGAAATACGCCCATTTGCAGGACTTGCATAGCCAAACCGTCAAAACCGTACGGTTTGCCTGCTCTATTGGCCAAAGGTCCTTATTTGCGCCGGCCCGACAGTGTGAGATTGATATATAAGCAAGTGCTTGAATAATGGTTCGTACGTCTATCGCGGTGACGATGTCGTGCCAATTCGTGAGAATCTCGCCGCCAACCTCAGGCGGCTGATCAAGCGCCACGCTTCCGTGAGCGCGGTGTGCCGTGAGCTTGGCATCAACCGCACCCAGTTCGAGCGCTATCTGCAAGGCCGGGCCATTCCGAACAAAGCCACTGCTGGGCTGATCTGCGATTATTTCCAGATCGACGAGAATGAGCTGTATCGCGAGCCCGCCGCCACACCAGCCAAGGACAACGGCCACGCATCGCTGTGCCAGACACTGTATGAGAACATGGTGCGGCCCCCGTCGCCCGCCATCGCTGGCGGCACCTATTTCACCTATTTTTCGGTCCCCGGCCGCCCCGACCTTCTGATGCGCTCGGTCACCTTCGTGCGGCGCGAGGCCGAGCTGGTCACCTTCAGGCGGGTGACGCGGTGGGCCCCGGGCGACGGCCAGGGCGGAGCGAGAATACCCGGCAACCATTACGGCGTGGCGATCTCGCGCCTGAACTGGATCTACTTCAGCGGTATCAACCGCCGCCAGACCGGCGAGCCCTCGATCATCACCGTGCAGTGGGCCTCCATCTCGGAGCCGGTTCTGGTCGGCAAGGCGATCGTCCTGGCCGGATCGGGGCCGGCCTTCGTGTCGGTCATCATGCGGCAAGACGTCACCAGTATCAGCATGAGACGGGCGATGCAGATGGCCCATATCGTCAGTCTCGACGACCCCGGCGTCGATCGCCTGGTGGTCAGTCTCGCGCGTGAAACCTGATCCGCCGGCGCCCAACCGGAAAAATTCGGGAAATTTTCAAGCTTTTTCGACTATATTTTTCTTCGATCGGGCGTCTTTGCGCAAAACAAGCCGGAACTTTCATCCAGACCTGTCGTTTTTCAAGACGATCGTTGCTCGACGATCTCAAAGCAACAGGGAGGATTATACCATGAACATCAAAATGATCTGCTTGGGCGCCATGGCGCTTTCGATGGTCGGCGGCGTGGCGTTCGCCAAAACATCGGCTCTCGACGATCCGGCCAAGATGCAGCCCTTCTACACCGACACCGGCATGAAGACGATGGTCAGCAACGACGCCTTCGTGAAGGCGTGGAAGGCCCTTACGCCGGACGACCAGACCGCGATGATGAAGGCCTGCGAGGACGAGGCGAAGGACGCCAACGCGGCCAACACCCACCCGGAATTCTGCAGCAGTGTGAAAGCAATCGGCGGCAGCAAGTAGCAGGCCACCGGACTGACGAGGAGGATCAGCGCCGCCCCTGATCCGCCTGCCGGCACCTTCGTATAGTGACGGGGAAAAGTGCCCGGCCGGAGGGGCGGCATTTGCGAACATGATTACCGTCGTCAACGGACGCCGACAGTCGTTTCCTACCGTCTCGCGGCAGGGTGCGCCTGCCCTTTCCCGACATCTCCCTATTCCGGTCATGTTGCGTTGCGATAGATTTGTTGCATTGCGATATCAGCCAGCCCGACCGATACTGCCAAAGGCTCGGGGCTGGGCGTGCACGAAGGAGCCATCGTGGCAGCATCGTTCCGGCCGGACATACAGGGATTGCGCGCGCTCGCCGTCGGCGGCGTCGTTGCCTATCATTTCGGCCTCACCGCGCTGCCCGGCGGCTTTGCCGGCGTCGATATCTTCTTCGTCATCTCCGGCTGGCTGATATCAACCCACCTCATGCAGGAGATCGGTGATACCGGCCGGCTCGACCTCTGGCGCTTCTATGCCAGGCGCGCGCGGCGGCTTTTGCCGGCAGCTTTGTTCGTCATCCTGGCGACGCTCGCCGCCGGCTACTTCATCCTGGCGCCGCAAGAGCAGGCGCTCTACTCGCACGGCGCCATGTTTGCCTCCGCCTACACCATCAATCTGTGGCTGCTGCGCTGGTCGTTCGACTATTTCGCCGCCGATGCCACCAGCAATCCCTTCATCCACTTCTGGTCGCTGTCGGTGGAGGAACAGTTCTATTTGGCCTGGCCGGCACTGCTTCTGCTGGCCGCCTGGCTTCGTCCGGGCCGGCGAACGGCCGTGGCGGTGATCGGCGCGGCCGGCCTCGCCTCCTTCGCCGCCTGCATGTGGCTGACCACCGTAGCGCCAGCCTGGGCCTTCTACTTCTCGCCACTGCGTGCCTGGGAGTTCGCCGCCGGCGGCCTTGCGACGCTGGTGCCTGCGGCTTTCCTGCGGCACCAGCCATGGTTGCGGCCTGCACTTGGCTGGCTCGGCCTGGCGCTGATCGCGGCGGCCTACGTGCGCTTAAGCGAGAACATGCCTTTCCCCGGCTGGCGTGCACTGCTTCCGGTTGCCGGCACCGTGCTGGTGCTGCTGAGCGGCGCCGGCGCGCAACAGACCGGCAAGCAGGCCGAACCGCGGACCGGCTGGCGGGCTTTTGCGCCGGCCACCGCTCTGTCGCTGCCGCCGCTGCAATGGATCGGCTCGCTCTCCTATTCGCTCTATCTCTGGCATTGGCCGGTCATCGTCTATGCCGGGATGCTGGCGCCGGACCTCACCGTCGCGCAGCGCCTTGGCTGCGGCGTGCTGGCGCTGGCGCTGTCGGTGCTCACCTATCATTTGATCGAGAACCCTGCCCGGCGCGGCGCCTGGCTGATGGCGGGCGCCCGTGCGCTGGTCCCGGCCTTTGCCCTGACCGGTGCCGGCGTGGCTGTGGCCTATGCCAATGCGCATCTGGCCACGCGCAACATCGACCCCGCGCAGCGTGGCATCGAGCAGGCTGCCGAAAAACCTTCCATCGTACGTGCCGCCGACAAGAACTGCCTGGCCGACTTCCAAACGGTGACACCAAAACCCTGCGTGTTCGGCGCGGCGGACGCCGCCCACACCATCGTGCTGTTCGGCGATTCGCATGCCGACCACTGGTCGACACCGCTGATCGAAGCAGCCAAACGCAACGACACCAAGGTGGTCACCTATCTCAAATCGTCGTGCCGCGCCTCGCGGCTCTCTACCTTCAACACGGTGCTGAAGCGCGACTACACCGAATGCGACGCCTGGCGCGAGCAAGCCATATCAGACATCATCCACGCCAAGCCACGCCTGGTGGTGATCTCGGAATTCTCGATCGGCAACCTGACCCGCGACATGCCTGCCGCCGATCGCGCCGCCGAGACCGCGCGCTGGCAGTCCGGCCTGCGCTCGACCCTGCAGGCGTTCAGCCGGGCGGGTGTCGAGACGGCCGTCATTCGCGACACGCCGCTCAACGCCAGCTTCGCCGACTCCTGCGTGGCGCGCGCCTTGTGGTGGCGCGAAGCCCCCTCGCCGCACTGCGACACTCCCAGGACCGAGGCCGCCAACGACAGCATCGCCGCCGCCGAGCGCGCCGTGGTGAACAGCGTCCCCGACACGCGCTACATCGACCTTACCGACCGCTTCTGCGGCCCGACATCCTGCCACGTCGTCATATCAGGCCAACTCGCGTTTCGTGACCGGCACCATCTGGCGACGGCCTTTGCCGAGACGCTGGAGGGGCCGATTGAGAGGGCGCTGTTTTAGCGTGGGATAGGCCTTCTGCACGTTTACCGGATGAGGCGAGGTCCGCGACCCTTAAATCGGCGGCGCTCGTCACACATATACAGTTTTGTGGAAGTCTAGATGAAAAGCCTCTAGCCTGCCGGGCTCGGGCTCACCACTTTAGCGATCTTGTGGGGCTCAGGCACACCGACTCTCTGTAGATAGAACGCTGCACGCGTTTGAAACTGCTCCCGATATGGCATTTCCAAGCGGCACCTGCGCACGGCAACACCAGCGTTAACCTGTTTGGCTAGATCGAGCGGAGAGATGCTGAAGAAGCGCCGAAAGTCGATTGCGAGATCCGGCAGCCCTACGCTCGAAAGGTCATATTTTGCGTGAGCTGCCTCAAGTGCATGGTAACGTTCATCTTTATTTTGGACAATCCGCTTCCAGATATCGCTGCCATCTACTTGGCTACGCAAAACATGCGTTTCATGGGCTTCGTACAGTAATATGCTCGTGATCTGGGGCACCCCGCCTGCAACCATGCTGTTATGATGTTGCAGCAGATCGCAGTCCTGAGAGGCGATAATGGCGTAGGCATGCAGAATCTCTTCCACACCACCATCTTCAGGATCATAGCGATATTGCACAATTCCAGAGATTATTTCGCCTTGCCGAAACTCCAAGGCCGGATCGACCGTCGCATATATCGACGGCCCTGACAGAACCTGGACTGTGACCTCCCCCGCGGTCATGAGCCCAATCAGTCGGTGAAGGAAAGCGGCTGACGCTCAACCCGACGAACGCTCTTTGCCATCATCCGCTTCGGAGGATGGTCAATAACAGGTCGTCGATCGACTTCGACCTTCGCCTGTTCGAATTCATATATGTCCGTCAGAGCTTCGCAGGCTTGTGTGAGCGCGCGGCCCTGTAATTGCCCCAAAACATAGAGGCATACTGCCCTATATGCGGCCGAAATGGGCAAATTGTTCGCGTTCCCAGTCACCTCCACGCTCGTGACAAAGTCTGCCTTGGCTTCGATGCCGTGGTCAGTGACCGACCATTTCAGCAACGGGCCGTGGCCCAAGTGCGTTGTGAAGAAAGTCGGAAATGCACCACCTGAAGGCGTATCTCGCCCGAGCGTTGAATCTTCGCAGATAGGAATGCGTATCAGCGATGTCATTCTGCTTCTCCGTGTAGCAGTCGATGTCAAATACATAGGCCTTTTCGAGGCCGTTTTCACGTTGCCCAAGGCCGTGTTGAAGAAGGATGCCTTCTTGCCGGTCGTGCAGCATGGCTCTTACAACGCTGAAGGCCTCAGTAATTCGCTCGTTCGAGAACTCCGAGTGCGCCAGCTGTCCACGAATGTTTTCGCTTAAGAGAGCCGCCCACTGCACATCTCCGATGTCGAAATCTGCCGGCACCACTGCGTTCTGATAGCGCAGGCCGATTCTAGTAAGAAAACTCGGCTTATATATGTTGGTGAGAGCTTCGACTGCCAACCTTACCGGGGCTTCGAAGTCCTCCCATCTTGTATAGTTGGATGAGGTTACAGACAAGGCATCGGGAGCTAACGCGATCGTGGTTGCCCTGTCCTGCGACAAAAACTGGTAATTGGACTTCTGCTGAGCAGCGGCTCCGAGCATTTTTGCCACCTCAGACGGCAAATTCTGCAAGCCGGGCGGCAACTGCTGCTCAACAATTGGATACAGATTTCGAACCGCATCCTGAAAATCGGCGGGTGGACTGGCCTCAATACGAAGTATCTTGGGAAAGCGAATTTGGCAAATCACCTGGATCAATGGCGACTTTGCGTAGATCACGCGCTCGGAATTCGGGAAGAATTCGTCGCGTTCAACCATTCCTCGCCCCGGTCCCCTCATTTCGTTGAGGCAGCATACGCCGCGAGTTCCTTTAAAAGGCAATACCGTGGCCTCGGAATTTGACGAAAAAAATGCTTCTCTGGTAATTTTCTCACCTTTTGTCGCTCCGCAATCACCGCCGCAGCTTGCGACGGCGCTGGTTTCTGGCAGCACAGCGTTTGGCCGCATATCTTTGGCCGTTGCCTGATTCCATGGCCATCCGGTCGGATTTCGTTTCATTTCCCGATCCAGCGGCACCTCCTCACTCATCATCATCCCATAATGCACCGCCAGCAGATCCAGCCCGACCTTCAGCAGCTTCGTCACCACATCTCGGCCACCGCCAGGCTCTTGATCAAGCCTTCCACGCAAGCAGATTCCCCGCCACGGCAGCCACATCCCACTTGGCGGACCAGGAAAACAGCGGCCCAGGGCACTCGCGCCGCGGTATCGGCATCCTTTGTCTTACGAATCTGTGGAACGCTGCCGCGTCTCGGGGGTTATATTAGGCCAACCTTGAAAAGGAGGTAGCTATGAAGAAGCTCCTGCTTGTTTCGGTTATCGCCATTGCTTCGGCGGCGGCGATGATCGCCCCCGCTGATGCCCGCAGTCGTATCACTATCGGCATCGGCGGCTATGCCGACAACTATTACGGCGACGACTATTACAATCGTTACGATTATCGTGATCGCTACGTCCATCGCCCCTATTACCAGTATGACGTCTACGACAACGGCTACCGGCCGCGTTATTTCCACCGGCGCCACCATTGCCACATCAAGCTGATCAAGCACTGGCGCCATCACCACAGGATCGTCGAGAAAATCCGCATCTGCAGATGACCTGATCTTTTGAAACGGATCCGGCCGGCACTGCCGGTCGGATCGCCGCGCCCTCACCGCCTCCCCATCGTCATCCCGTAGTGCACCGCCAGCAGATCCAGCCCGACCTTCAGCAGCTTCGCTACGACATCCCTGTCCTCCCCCGTCTGCTCGGCCATGCCCTTGATCGACCCGCCCGCGCAGCAGACTCGTCGCACCACGGCGGCCACTTCCCAATGGCCCAGCGCTCTGGTGGCGGCGGCGTGGGCGCGGCCTGCGTCCAGCACGCTGTCGGCGATTCCGCCGCCGTGGCGGCCGCCGTCGACGCGCTCGGTCCAGCGCATCGGCTTGACGCTGGCCTGCTGGCTGCAGCGGAAATCCTCGCGGTAGCGAAGCCCGGCTTCGCGCTGCTGGCGCGACAGCGAGGTGATGCCCAGCAGCGGATCGATAGTGCCCACCCGCACGATGCCGCCGGTGGCGGTGAAGCCGTCATTCGATACCTCGTAGACGCGGGCAGCCTCCCGCGTGCCGGCGGTCAGCCGCTTGCGGCCGAAGGCGTCGTCCTTCAGTGCGAAATCATGGCCGATCTCGCGGCGGATGCGCACCTGCTCGGCCTCGCCCTTCGGCAGTTTCGGCGCCTGCGGCTTTGCGGGTTTGGCTTTCCTGGGCATGGGGCGGGTCCTCGGTTGGGGTGTTGGGTTGCAGATCGCCGACGAAAATCGGAGACATAGAGCCGCATGAAGGGCCGTTCGCTTGTACCTCTACAGCCGTGCCGGCATCCGGCTTGATGGAACCAGCGCGAATTTTCGACGTTATGCGGCGTCTACGGGAGACATGCAGATGACAGCCTTCATGCCCGTTACCCTGCGCTTTTGCGACAACAGAACCATGCTCGTCGGTTCGGTGGCCGAGGCCGCCGGGGCGCTAAGGCAGCAATGGCCCGACAAGACCTCGCCGGGCTATGTCGAGGCGGCCCGGCTGGTTGCGCTCGCCGTCGACGGCACCTGCTGCCAGCGCATCGCCTTCGAGGCTCTCACCAAGGCGGCCAGGCAACAGAACATACTGGTGACCAGGCCGAAAAGCCGCGCCCATGACTGGCTGGACGCCGTGGTCAGTTCGTGAAAGGCGCGCGCCGACCGGAGAATTGATGCAACCGCCCGCCCGCGCGGCGCGTTTACTGGAGCGGTAAGTGAAGCCGCGCGCAAAGCGAAGGTGAACGCCGTGGGTACCATGAAGACTGGAGTTCCGCTTAAGGTGCGAATGAACGGAGAGATCGAAGAGATCGACAGCGTCAGCGAAGCCGCCGATTTTCTGCAGCGCTGGCCGCTCGAGCGGCGCGGCCATGTCTACCGCAGCGCCCTCAACGCCTGCAGCGCTGCAATCGCCGCGCAGATTTCCGAAGCCGATGCCATGAAAGTGTTCACCGGCTTTGCCCGGGTGGCCAATATTCTGGTGGCCGAAGGCGGCCCGACCATGACGCCCGAGGCCAAAACCATGCAAAGCCACATGCCCAAGCAGGGCCGGCAGGCGCCGAAATAGGGCGACGAGGCTTCTTTCTCCCCGTTTACGGGGGTGAGGCGTGGTCTGCGCAGCGGACGAAAAGCCAATTGCTTGGCTTTTCGAACAACGAACGCCCGGCAGGGCAATGAGGGGCGGCGCTTCGGTCAGATGCTTGAAGTTCATATCTGCTTTCCACTTCAGTGCTGACCCTCATCCGCCTGCCGGCACCTTCACCCGGCTAACGAAGGGACGCTTCCTCTCACCCGCCTCCGCCACAAAAACGCGGCGCTGGAAGCGCGCCTGATGATAGGTGCAGTAGCTTTTCAGCGCGCTGGTCCGCATGCCGCAGCACAGCATGTCGGCACCCGGCCGGCCGCCCGGCGCATCCCCCTCTTCAGCAATGGAAATGTCGGGGTCCTCTTGCAGCGTCAGATCCAGCGGCGCGCGGCAGCGGGAAAACAGGCAGTCGATGAAGCGCATTGCCACGCCATGCGGCTGGCGGCCAATGGGCGCACGCGGCGGCACCGGCAGCTTGAAACGATAGGTCTGGCCGTCGGCGATCAGCACGCCCACCTCGCGTATGAACAGGCGCGGCGGCAGCCGGGCCGGCGAAGGGTCGCGCTTGGCAGCCGCCTCGCACACGCCGGGACCGCTGGTGGCGGCGTCGATCGTGCCGGCGACAGGCTTGGCGCTCACTTTGCCCTGCGCCGGCATGCCATTTGCCAGCTTGCTTCCAGCATGCTTGCCCGCAGCCCGCTTGGCCCCGACCGGCAGCCCTTTGCCATTGGCAAAGCCGATCGCGCCCAGCATGGCGTTGCGGTGCACGATGCCGACAATGGCATTGCGCGATACCGGACTGTCGCGCAGCGCGCTGAATGCCGTCGCGATCCTGGAGGCGGAAAGCCCCGCCTTCAGCCAGCAGGCGATCTCGTGCAATTCCGCGTCGGTGTAGCTTGCCATTTCCAGGCTCCATCCAAAATTCTGCCTTCGGCCGCGCGCCGTGAGGCAAGCGTCAGGGGTTGGCCCGCCGGGCCGTGCTCAGGGTTGTGTGGTTCGAGAGGCGGCTGACGCCGGCTCAACCGGCCCGGCTTCGCAGCCCGTCGGTTCAACGAGACGCGAAAGCCGCGCCTCGGCCGTTTTTCTGTCGGGGGCGGAAACCGCCCTGCCCGTCAGCCTGTCGAACAGGATGACGGTGCCGTCTTGGGTGCGGATGCACGACCGAGCGGGCAAGCCGGCGCCATGCCGGTCGTATTGGGGGCCGGAGCCGCTGGGAGCGGCGGCTCCGGCCGTTCCGGCCGCCAGGGACGGGCGGACCGGACCCGAGGCTAGTGCCTTAAAGCACCTAACCTCGGGCTTCGCCCCGGCCGGGGAGGAGGACAGCCGGGACGGAAGGGTGGCGGCGAAAGTCGGATGCGCCTCGCATGAGGCCGGCGCCATTGCGCCATGAAAGCTGGACAGGTTTTGCATGGCTGTATATAAGCATAACTCAAAAATCGATGCAAGCCATTCTTTCATAGACGAGAGCCGCTTTCATCGCTCACATGGGTGCCATGGCTAAAACGGAACTGTCGATCAAGGTCGGGGCGGCGATCCGCAAGGCGCGCAAGCAGCGCGGCCTGGTCATGCGCCACATTGCCGAGCACAACGACACCGATGTCGCCGCCGTCGGCAACTGGGAAACCGGCCGCAACCTGCCCAAGACCGAGAACCTCTTGAAGACCGCCGCCTTCCTGCGCGTCGACCCGGTAGCACTGGGCCAAGGGCAGGTCGTCTTCCTCGACGATGCCGGCCCGGTCGCCGACGCCGAGATCGTCACCGATGCCGCCCCCCTGCCCGCCGGATCGATGGATATCGAGGTGCTGGGCGCGGCCGTCGGCGGCGACGATGGCGATTTCACCTTCAACGGCGAGCCGGCAGGCTATGTCCAGCGCCCGCCGGGCGTCCGCAACGTGCCAAAAGTGTTCGCGCTGCACGTGCTGAGCGATTCCATGGTGCCGCGCTACGAGCCCGGCGACCTGATCTATTGCGGCGGCCGCGACGCCGTGCCGGGCGACCACGTCGTGATCGAGACGTTTCCAGAAGAAAACGAGCGCAACGGCAAGGCCTTCATCAAGAAGCTGGTCAAGCGCACCGCAGCCGAGCTGGTCGTCGAGCAATACAATCCGCCGAAGACGTTAACCTTCGACCGCTACGCCATAAAACACGTCTGGCGCGTGATTCCGCTGAAGGAATTGCTAGGGTATTGAAGATTCATCGCGCCCAAGTGCCATCATTCCGCTAGCGGCAGCTTGCGCAACAGCGTATGATTAAGTCATACGCATCCCATTTACCCAGGGCAATGACAATGCGCACCACCCAGCCACTAACCATTACCTTGCCGCTTGAGATGGCGCAGATGGTGAAGGACAAGGTTTCATCCGGCGAGTACGCCACCGAAAGCGAGGTCATCCGCGATGGCTTGAGAACTCTTGCCGCACGCGACGCAGCGGTCGATCGCTGGCTGCGGGAAGAGGTTGCGCCAACAATGGATGCGCTTCAGAAGGACCCTTCGCTCGTCTCGCCTCTCGAGGAAGTACGCAAGCGACTTCACAACCGCATTGATGCACTGGCGGGCAAGCGTTCACGCCAAGTATGACGCACAGGGTCGCCTTCAGTGAGGCCGCAGAAAAAGACCTGCTGAATTTGCTGATCTATCTGGTTCCACAGGCTGGCGAACGAATTGCGCGAGCCTATGTCGATCGCCTCATCGATTACTGTTCGGACTTTGTTACTTTTCCCGAACGCGGGACGCGCCATGATGACGTCAGGCCAGGCCTCCGCACTGTGGGCTATCGCAGGCGGGCGACGATTGCATTCACCATCAAAGACAAGACCGTGACGATTGTTCGAATCTTTCACGGCGGGCGAGACGTCATCCTCTCCGACGAAGACGACGCCTTCTGACGGCCACTTCATCAAGCCCGTCTCGACCCCTCCAGCGGCACCTCGCGCTCATTCAGCATCCGCGCTTCGCTACGCACCCGCTGGCGCTCGTCGATGAACGCCGCTTGGATCGTGACGGTTGCCCCCGGCAGCCCGTCGGCACGGCAGGCCGAGCAGACGATGCGGCCCGACAATGCGGCCAGCGGTGTATTCCCCGTCACCCCGAACCGCTTCAACTGATCGGGCCGCCACCATCTGTTGCGGCCGCAATCGGCGCACTCGACCGAGATCGAGGCGACATGCGCGATCACTGGTTCCCTGCCCGGCAATGCCATCGCCCCTCCTCACCTTTTTTGTTCCTGATTTGTTCGTATATTCCTGCCTTTTGCGCCGGGAGTCGAGTCGCAGTTTTCAAACAGTCCCAAAAGTTTTTCTTCTATGATTTCTTGAGTTATGCTTATATACCTTTGCAAATGTGAGTCGGGACACGAACCCACTGCCACATCAGGCCCGGGAGTGACGATGGACGCCGCCGATTTCGCCCGTGCCTGCGGTTATACCGGCGACAGCCCTGCCCTTCTCGAAGCCTTCGAAGCAATCCGCCGCAACGGCATCGCCCATGCCCGCCAGGATCACATCAGGCGCAAGGCTGTTATCGACGAGTTGAAACACTCGGAGATCTTGTTCCTGGCCGCGATCGGCCCCGCACTCTCAGCCGAGGAAGCTCTCGAGGATGCCGCCCGCTTCATCGCCTGCTGGCGCAACATGCCGCGCTGGCGCCAGGAGCGGCGCCTGACCGACCTGATCAGAGCCAAGCAACAGCGGCTCGTGGCGCGCTACTTCCGCCGTTACGGCCATCTTCTGTGGGCATGCGAGACTGAGAAGCGGTTCGCATAGCGAGGGGAGATGTCCGGCAGGACAGAGGGGAGTGTGACTGAACACAAACCTCCGCCCTGCTGCCCTCACCTTCGCACTCGCGACTTCAGCCACCGATCAAACGCCACCGCCAGGATCAGGATCAGGCCGATGACGATGCTTTGCGTGTAGGACGACACGTTGTTGAACTGCAGCCCGTTCTGCAGCACGCCGATCAAGGCCGCGCCCACCACCGTGCCGCCGACCGAGCCGATGCCGCCGAACAGCGAGGTGCCGCCGATGACGACGGCCGAAATGACCGTCAGCTCGTAGCCGATGCCGGCCACCGCTTCCGAGGAGTTGAGCCGCGCCGACAGCACGAAGGCGGCGAGGCCGGCGAAGAAGCCGACGATGATATAGACCGAGACCAGGATGCTGTCGACGCGCAGGCCCGACAGCCTTGCCGCCTCGGCATTGCCGCCGACGGCATAGACGGCGCGGCCGTAGCGGGTGTAGCGCAGCACGATGTGGCACAGGATGGCGGCCGCCGCGAAGATGAGCGCCGGCACCGGCACAGGGCCGATCAGCCCGGTGCCGAACCAGCGCATCGAGGCGTCGAAGCCCGAAATCGGGCCGCCATTGGAGATGGTCAGCGTCAGCCCGCGAAACACCGTCAGCCCGCCCAGCGTGACGACGAAGGGCGGCACTTTCAGCCGGGTGATGACAAGCCCCTGCACACCGCCGGCGGCCGCCCCCACCACGACGGCGGCGAGCAGCGCAGAGAACCAGCCGAACCCTTGCGTTCCACTCGTCGACAGCGACAGCGTGTTGGCGGTCCCGCCCTTGGCCACCACGGCGGCAACCATGCCGCAGAAGGCGAGCAGCGAGCCGACCGACAGGTCGATGCCGGCGGTGAGGATGACGAAGGTCATGCCGAGCGCGATCAGCCCGGTGATCGAGATCTGCCGCGTGATGTTGAACAGGTTGATCGGGTCCATGAAGCTCGGCTTCAGCACCGTGAAGACGACGATCAGCGCCACCAGGAACAGCAGCGGCCCAAAACTCATCAAAAGCCGCGCGAAATTGATGCCGCCGCGCTGGTCCTGTTCCCCCGCCACGCTCATCGTGTCTCCTTGCGGTCGAGTGCCATCAGTTCCATCAATTTTTCCTCGTTTGCCTCGACGCCCGGCATCTCGCCGGTGATGCGGCCCCGGCGCATGGTGACGATGCGGTCCGACACCGCCAGCACCTCGGGCAGTTCGGACGAGATCATCATCACCGCAATGCCGCGCGCCGCAAGCTGCACCAGGATCTGGTGCACTTCCGTCTTGGCGCCGACATCGACGCCGCGCGTCGGCTCGTCGACGATCAGCACCTTGGGATCGCGCGCCAGCCAGCGCGCCAGGATCACCTTCTGCTGGTTGCCGCCCGACAGGCCCTCGATCGCCTGCTCGGCCGAGGCCATGCGGATCGACAGCATCTTGCGAAATCCGGCCAGCGCATCGCGCTCGCGCCGCTCGGCCATGAAACCGAAGCCATTGCTGAAGCTGCCCAGCGAGGCGACGGAAAAATTCGGCAGGATGCCGAGTGCGGCAAAGATCGCCTGATGCTTGCGGTCCTCCGGCACAAGGCCGATGCCGAGCGCAATGGCATCGGCGGGTGATGCCGGCGCAATCTGCTTGCCGTCGAGCGTGATCGTGCCCGCCGCGATGCGGTCTGCCCCAAAAATGGCGCGCGCCAGCTCTGTGCGGCCCGAGCCGACGAGACCGGCAACGCCGAGGATCTCGCCGGCCTTGAGATCGATGTCGACGCCATCGAGCACGATGGCGTGCGGCGCCTCGGGATCGCGCACGGTGCGCAGGCCGCGCACCGACAGCACGACATCGCCGGCCACCGCGCGCTGCGCCGGCCGCGCATAGAGCTCGGACGCCGCGCGGCCGACCATCTTCTCGATGATCCTGGGCAGTGCGATTGGCCCGCCCTCGCGGTCGAGATGCCCGGCCAGCCTGCCGTCGCGCAGCACCGTCATACGGTCACAGATGGCGGAGGCCTCCTCCAGCCGGTGGGTGACGAACATGATGGCGACCTTGTCCTTGCGCAGCCGGTCCATGATCGACAGCAGGCGCTGCACCTCGGTTTCGGTCAGCGCCGAGGTCGGCTCGTCCATGATGATCAGCCGGCTTTTCAGCGACAGCGCCCGCGCGATCTCCACCAGTTGCTGTTCGGCCACCGACAGCGCCGACACCGGCGTCGTCGGATCGATCGACAGGCCGACGCGGGCGATGATCGCACGCGAGTCTTGCTCCATGCGCCGCCAGCTGACCAACCCGAGCGGGCCGATCGGCGCGCGGCCGATAAAAATATTCTCCGCCACCGTCAGTGTCGGGATCAGGCTCAGCTCCTGATAGATGGTGACGATACCGAGCCGCTTGGCATCCTGCGGGCTGGACGGGTGGTAGTCGGCGCCGTCGAAAATGATATGCCCGCTCGATGGCGGCATGACGCCCGACAGGATCTTCAGCAGCGTCGATTTGCCGGCGCCGTTCTCGCCAAGCAGGCCGAGGATTTCGCCGGGGCGGATGTCGAGCGAGACATCGCTGAGCGCGGTGACGCCGGCGAAATGCTTGGTGATGCCCTCGACGGCAAGCAGGATTGGCTCGGGCGATGCGGCTTCAGCTGGCGACAATGGTTACTCCCGGATTGCAGTTCATGCTGGCCCCATCAGCGCTTGAGCACCCCCCTCTGTCCTGCCGGACATCTCCCCCGCAAGGGGGGAGATTGGCAGTGTCATTGGTAGCGCTTTTTCCTGCTACGTCGAAGAATTGTCGAAGCACAGGGACAGCCGATCTCCCCCCTTGCGGGGGAGATGTCCGGCAGGACAGAGGGGGGTGCTGTCCCGCCGGCCTTTCAATCACCCCTACTTCGTCTCGCCAATCCGCTCCGCCTTGTCGAGATTGTCCTTGCCGATGACGATCGGCGTCAGCAGCACCAGCTTCTGCTTCGGCTCCGTCTTGTCCTTGGCGAACGCCACCGCGATGCGCACCGCCGTGCGCGACTGTTCGCCGGGGAATTGCTCGACGGTGCCGGCAAGCTTGCCGTCGCGCACCGCGACCAGCGCTTCCGGAAGCGCGTCGAAGCCGTAGATCTTGACGTCGGTGAAGTTGCGCGCCGCGCAGGCCTCCATGGCGCCGAGCGCCATGTCGTCATTGGCGCAGACGATGGCGTCCGGCTTGCCGTTGGCGGCAAGGCCTGCCTCGGTCACCGACAGCGCTTCGGCGCGGGCGAAGTTGGCGGTCTGTTCGAAGACGATCTGGTACTTGTCCTTCAGGGGATCGAGCACGTTGTGCACGCCCTTGTTGCGGTCGATCGCCGGGCCGGCTCCAGGCTGGCCCTGCAGATGGAAGATCTTGGCCCCGTTGGGGAACGCCGCCACCATGGCATTGGCCTCAGCCTCACCGCCCTTGACGTTGTCGGCGCCGACATGGGCCAGAATGCCCTCGACACCGTCGACGCGACGGTCGATCGTCACCACGGGAACGCCGGCCTTGACCGCTTCCTCGATGGCCGGCGCCAGCGCGTTGACGTCAAGCGGCGAGATGACGATGGCGTTGACCTTCTGCACCAGGGCCGCCTCGATGTCGGCGGTCTGCTTGGTGGCCGAGTTCTGGCCGTCGCTTTCGGTCAAATTGACGCCTTGCGCGGCGGCTTCCGCCTTGATCTCGTTCAGCATGTGCACGAAGAACGGAAAGCCGAGATTGGGCACCGAGCCCAGGATGGTGAGCTTGTCCTGCGCAAACACCGAAGGCGCGGCAAGCATCATGGCGCCAAAGGCCGCGGACGACAACAGGAATTCGCGTCTGTTCATGGGATCCTCCTCCACAAGGACGCACGACCCCGAAAAACCGGGATCGGTTTCAGGAAGGATCATGCGTCGGTTCAAAGTGTTGGAGCATCCTCCCTGCGCCCGAAAACGCATGCCGCTCCAGCTGGCCGCCGTTGTAAAAAAGAGCCTCCCACCGACGCCTGCGCGGGGATGCTAGCCCAGGGTCAACCATTTGTGCAACATCGATATAACAGAGCCGCCGGGCAACTTATCGGAATTGTCGGATTTTTGGATTGCGGGCATCCTGCTCCTCGGGCGGCTAGGGCCGGAAGCGAGAGCGCGGTTTTACATTTCTGTTGAAGGGGTGCCTATAAATGTGTATAAATACACATGAATAGCGTGGAAATTATCCGCCTGTTGGAGGCTGACGGTTGGTTCGAGGTTGCCCGAAAGGGTAGCCATGCGCAATTCAAACACCGCGACAAGCGTGGACGGGTTACCGTTCCTCATCCCAGGCGCGATATCCCAATAGCCACTTTACGCAGCATCGAAAAGCAAGCTGGACTGAAACTGAGGTGATGGACATGAAGCAGTATATCGGACTTATCCATAAGGATGCCGGCAGTGACTTCGGTGTGTCTTTCCCTGATTTCCCAGGCGTGATTACCGCCGGCAAGGATCTGGATGACGCCCGGTCCATGGCTGAAGAGGTCCTCGCCCTCCATATCGAAGGTTTGGTCGAGGATGACGATGCTATTCCGGAGCCTTCCAGTTTGGAGACTGTGATGGCAGACGCCGATAATCGTGACGGTGTTGCAATCCTGGTCGCGGCCAAGACTGGGGCCAAGAAGGCAGTGCGTATCAACGTGACGCTGCCGGACGACGTTCTCCAACGGATCGATGCCTTTGCCGAAGCCCATGGCTACACTCGATCCGGGTTTCTCGCGAAGGCGGCGGTCAAAGTGATGGAGCTTGAAACGGCCTAGCTCCGCAACGAGAGCGAGGGCGGCACCTCCTCCTTTTCGTTGTCCGGCGCTTATCTCAGGACAATGCCGTTAGGGCTGCCTTGGGAGAACGACATGCACAACCTTCCAAGCCTATAAATTGGAGAAACCCGCATGAAGCCGCAAATCATCTGCCACATGCTGGCATCCCTCGACGGCAGCCTCCACCCGAGCCGCTACACCACAAGCCCCGACGGCACCCGGGCCGAGTGGTCAAGCCTTTATGAGCATATCCACAACGACCTCGCGGGCGACGCCTGGATCGTCGGCCGCGTCACCATGGCCGAGATGAGCAAAGCCGGCGCGCATCCGCCGGCCAATGCCGGCAAGGTCGACCGGCCCTATCATTTCGCGCAGCCCGGTGCGGGCATTTATGCCGTGGCGCTCGATCCCTCGGGCAGGCTTCACTTTTCCAAACCCGACATCGGCGGCGATCATGTCGTGGTACTGCTTGGGCGTGACGTTGCCGACAGCCATCTGGCCGAACTTGCCGCCGACGGCGTGTCCTATATCGTCGCGGAAACGGCGGACATGGATCTCGCAGCAATAATCGAGGTTCTCGGCCGCGAATTCGGCATACGCAGGCTGCTGCTCGAGGGCGGCGCCGGCATCAACGGCTCCTTCCTCGCGGCAGGGCTCGTCGATGAGCTGAGCCTTCTCGTAGCACCCGCGCTCGACGGGCGCGCGGCAAACCAGGGTTTCGTCGAGTTCGGCGAGAGCGGCCTGGCGGGCAAGACGCAGTTGTCCCTGACGAGCTGCGAGGCGCTGGCGCATGGGCTCGTTCATCTGCGCTACGCAGTTACTCCTGGCTGATCGCTCGCAAAACGGCCGGTAACCTGACTGTTACCGGCCGCATCTCGCCAGCCTTGGCGCCGAGGCTTAGCCCGTCAGGCGGCGTATTGCATGGCGTCGAGATCGGCGATCAGCGTCGGGCCGGTCGGATGCCAGCCCAGCCGAGCCTGGGTCAGCGCGCTGGAGGCCGGCAGATCCATGGGCGCGAACATTCCCATCCAGCCGAAATGCTCCTCCGCCTTTTCCGGCGGTATCGAAACGACCGGCAATCTCAAACCCCGGCCAAGCGCCTCGGCGATTGCACGCACTTCGACACCTTCCTCGCCGACCGCGTGATAGCGTGCGCCCGGCTGCTGCTTTTCCACGGCGAGCCGATAAAGCCGCGCCGCGTCGAGGAGATGGCCGGCAGAGTAGCGATTGCGGCCTTCGCCGACATAGGCCGACACGCCTTTTTCCCGCGCGATTTCGATGAGCAGCGTGATAAGCCCCTGCTTGACCGGATTGTGGACCTGCGGCAGCCGCACCACCGACACATTGACGCCTGCCTCCAGCAAGGCATTGCCGGCCAGTTCCGACGCGATGCGCGGATTGGGATGACTGGCGTTGAAGACGTCCTCGCTGGCCAACTGGCCATGTCCGGGGCTGCCCACGCCGACGCCGGAGGTGATCACCAGCGGCCGCTCGGAACCGGCAAGCGCCGAGCCGAGTGCCGAGATGACGCGCCTGTCCTTTTCGCAGTTGTCGGCAAACCGCGAGAAATCATGGTCGAACGCCGTATGGATTACGGCTTCCGCCTTCGCCGCGCCGTCACGCAGGCCGTCGGGCTCCTCGAGCGTTCCCCGGTGCACCTCGGCGCCGGCGGCGGCAAGCGCCTCGGCGCCGGCGTCGGAGCGGGTGACGCCGACCACCTGGTGGCCCGCCTTGATGAGTTCGGGAACGATCGCCGAGCCGATGAAACCGGTCGCGCCGGTGAGAAAGATACGCATGCAAAATCTCCTGCACAGTTGCCTGCGCAGTATCGCCGGTCTACTATTCCATTAAAGTAGTGATCTTATCATGGTATAATGGCTAACAGGATGCCCATCAAATCCGCCGGCTCGCTGGCAGCGTTCCTGAAGGACCGGCGCACCCGGCTCGATCCCGCGTCGTTCGGCTTCTCCGGGCGCAGGAGGACGCCGGGATTGCGCCGCGAAGAGGTCGCTCAGCGCGCCAACATAAGTCCGACCTGGTACACATGGCTGGAACAGGGCCGTGGCGGCGCGCCCTCGGCCGATGTCCTCAACCGCATCGCCAAGGGGCTGATGCTGACCGAGGCAGAACGTGAACACCTTTTCATGCTCGGCCTGGGCCGACCGCCCGAGGTCCGTTACAGGGGCGTTGAGGGCGTCAGCCCCCGGCTGCAGCGCCTGCTCGACACGCTTGACGCCAGTCCCGCTCTGGTCAGGACCGCCACCTGGGACGTCGTCGCCTGGAACCGCGCTGCGCAAATCGTGCTCACCGATTACAGTGCCTTGCCCGCCGGCCAGCGCAACATCCTGCGCTTCATGTTCCACAGCCCTGTCATCCGTGCCAAGCAGCACGACTGGGAAAACCTCGCCCGTTTCGTGGTGGGAGCGTTCCGGGCCGATGCGGCACGCGCCGGCGCGGTCTCCGAGGTCGCCCAGCTGGTGGACGAACTTTGCAGCACCAGCCCGGAGTTCGCCGCCCTATGGCGGGAGAACGACGTGCTGAGCCACGGCGACGGGACAAAGCGCCTGAAGCACCCGGAACTCGGCGATATCGAGCTGGAATATTCGGGGTTCGCGGTCGATGGCCGGCCGGATTTGAGCTTGACCGTCTACAATCCGGTCGACAGCGCCGTCGCCGACCGCATTCGCGCTTTGGCGAGGCGCCCCTCAGAGCAAGGGTTGGACGAGGGTTGATATTTGCAGCAACTGCGACCATTCCAGGCGCAGTGCTCCGGCCCAACCTGACCAGTCCCTCACTTAGGGGCGTTCGCAGACCGCCTTCAGGGTCTGCAAGGTCGGCCCCCAGTAGAGATTGGCATGCGGACGGATGGCCGGTTCGGCGAAGTCGCTGAGCGTCAGCGTCAGCAGCGTTCCCGCGTCCGCCGGCGACAGATCGAAGCTGACCACCGTGTGGTTTTCGGGCACGTCCGCCAGCCGCGAGGCCGACAGCGTGCTCCAGTAACCGTAGGCGAATGCCCGCTCCGGCTCGAGGGCGCGGATGGTGCCATGATTTTCGAACGGCATTCCGTGCAGCAACCCGCGTATCACGATCGCCCCACCGACATGCCCCTGCAGGCTAACAGTCAGCTCTTCATCCGACATCCATTGCGGGATCGTTTCAGGCGTCGTCAGCACCTGCCAGACGCTGGCCGGCGTGGCGGCGATGACGACAGTCTTGATGATCGGCGCGGGAGACTCATTCATGCGGTGCAAGTTTATCGCGGATGCGACGGCGACAATATCGCCGTTCCAGGCGGTGCGGATGCCGTCATTGCTTCATGCCCTGCGCACGAAGGCAGCAGCACGGCTTGCGAAGCCATCGCGGCCCGTGGCATCTGTCGGCTTCACCAACACAGACGGCAGCATGGCACCACGGCAGACACGACAAAGCGGCAGGCAGGCGGCGCCCGGCGTCAGCCTGAACCGGGCGCTGTCGAAGCTTGGCCTGTGCTCGCGCACACAGGCCGAGGTGCTGATTGCCGAAGGCCGCGTGCGCGTCGGCGGCAAGGTGGTGCGCAATGCAGCGCTGCGCGTCGACCTCAACCGCGACCGCATCGTCGTCGACGACAGCCCGGTGGTGGCCGAGCGCAAGGTCTATCTCATCCTCAACAAGCCGCGCGGGCTGGTCACCACCCGCGACGACCCGCAACAGCGCGACACCGTCTATGCCTGCCTGGAAGGGCTCGATTTGCCCTTCGTCTCGCCGGTCGGCCGGCTCGACAAAGCGAGCGAGGGTCTGCTCCTGATGACCAACGACACACAATTTGCGAACCGGCTGATGGACCCCGCCTCGCATCTGCCCAAGACCTATCATGTACAGATCGGTATGGCGCCGGATGAGGCGATGCTGGACAAGCTCCGCACCGGTGTGACCGTCGACGGCGAGACCCTGACCGCCAGCTCGATCGAACTCCTGCGCAGCGGCGGCCGCACCGCCTGGCTGGAGATCGTGCTCGACGAAGGCCGCAACCGCCACATCCGCCGCCTGCTCGCCGCGCACGGCATCGAGATCAAGCGCCTCATCCGCATCGCCATCGGCCGGCTGCAGCTTGGCGACCTCGCCAAGGGCACCGCGCGGCATTTGACACCGGAGGAACTGGCGCTGTTGGCGGGGTGAGTGACAGCTCAAAGGTGGCACTCTGTGGCGCCCCCCTCTGTCCTGCCGGACATCTCCCCCACATGGGGGGAGATTGGCCGTCGTCACGGCCTTCGCCAATCTTCGACGTTGCAGGAGGAGAGCCGGCGGCCAAGCTGCCGATCTCCCCCCTCGTGGGGGAGATGTCCGGCAGGGCAGAGGGGGGCGCGAAGGAGCGCGATCCCGGCTTCTTCAACTGCCAGGCGACGACACGACAAACGCCTCAGAAAAATCCGCACCCCACCGATGATTTCCATCCACCCCCACTGTCCTCATCTACAGGCACCGGAATCCTCCGGGCCGGAAAAGCGAGGTGATCCATGGGATCGTTACAAGGTCAGAATGTCGTCGTGGTCGGAGGCAGCCGGGGCGTCGGCCGCGCCATCGTCGAAACCGTATTGAGCGAGGGCGCGGCGGTTCTCGCCGTCGCCCGCGGCGCGGCCGATCTGAAACAGCTCTCCTGGGAGCATCCCAAGGTGAAGACGCTTTCCGCCGACGCCACCCAGGAGGCGACGCCGGATGCGGTGTTCGCTGCGCTCCAGCCGGACGTGCTGGTGATCTGCGCCGGGGCGCTTGCCCCGTCGGCACCCGTTCAGGACCAGAGCTGGCAGGACTTCTCCGCGAACTGGGACATGGACGTCAAGGCATCCTTCCTGTTCTGCAAGGCGGCACTCCAGGGCCGGCTGAAGCCGGGCAGCCGGGTGGTGCTGATCTCCAGTGGCGCGGCACTCAGCGGCGGGCCGCCGAATTCCGGCGGCTATTCCGGCGCCAAGCGCATGCAGATGTTTCTTGCCGGCCATAGCCAGAAGGAAGCGGACCGGCTGGACCTCGGCCTGCGCTTCATGGCGCTGGTGCCGATGCGCATCATGGCCGGCACCGGCGTTGGCCAGGGCGGCATATCAGGCGTTTCGGCCTATCTCGGCATCAGCCCGGCGGATTTCCTTGCCAGCATGACCGATGTGCAGACACCGGCCGATGTCGGGCGCGCCGTGGTCGCACTCGCCGGCGGCAGGCTGCAGGGCGTCTCTTTCACGGTCAGCGGCAGCGGCCTTGCGGCGGCGGCATGAGGCGCGCAGGATGCCGACCGAAATCAGCACCGCAGGCTCGCCATGACAGATGCTCCCGGCCCGCTTGAGCCGCTGGACCAGCCGATCCTCGATCGGCTGGCCTTCGAGCGCCTGACAATGGCCCACCGCCGCGAGCTCAAGCTGCACTGCTACCGGATGATGGGCTCGCTGCACGAGGCCGATGACCTCGTCCAGGAGACGTTCCTGAAAGCCTGGCGCGGCCGCTCGCAATTCGACGGGCGCGGCTCGCCGCGCGGCTGGCTCTATACGATCGCCACCAACAGCTGCCTCAACGCCATCAAGGCGAGGTCATCGGTGCATCGCATTCTCGAACCGCCCGGACGGCCGCCGACCGAGGGGCGCGCCGCCGGCGGGCCGGCAGCCGAACTCGCCTGGCTGGAGCCCTACCCGGACGCCGAACTGCCGAATCTCGTCGACGGCGAGCCCGGTCCGGAAGCGCGCTACGAGACCCGCGAAGCGGTGCAGCTTGCCTTCGTCGCCGCGATCCAGCTTCTGCCGCCAAGGCAGCGCGCCGCCCTCTTGCTGTGCGACGTGCTGGGCTGGTCGGCACTCGAGACGGCGCACTTGCTGGGCGGCACGACCGCTTCGATCAACAGCGCCCTGCAACGCGCCCGCGCAACGCTTGGTGCGCACTATCCCCAAGGGCGCCCCTTGCAGCGCGAGCGGCCCAACCGCGAAGACAGCCTGCTGCTCGAACGCTACATGCGGGCCTGGCAGGCCGCCAATCTCGACCGCTTCGTCGAGCTGCTGCGCGAGGACGCCACCTACCACATGCCGCCATGGCTGGATTGGTATCAGGGACGCGAGGCGATCCGGGCTTTCTTCAAAACCGTCTGGGGCAATTTCGCCGGCTACCATGCGGTCGCGACGAGGGCCAACGGCCAGCCCGCCGTCGCGATCTATGCGCGGCACCATCAGGAACCCGAATGGCGCGCGCAGTCACTGCATGTCATCGAGCCGACCGACGGCCAGATCGCCTCGCTGACGGTCTATGTCGGCCCGCTCGGGGCCGAGCTGTTCGCCGCCTTCGGCCTGCCGGCCGTCTTGCCTGAGCTGAACAAATGATCATCGCACCCATCTCCTGACAGAGAGCTGTCAGGAGGCCTGGCCTATGGATCTGATGTGGAGCCCGGCAGCGGCTCCAGCAGTCCAGGGAGCCATGCGATGAATTTCGTCTCTGTCCGCATCATCACGTCAGACGTTCAGCGCCTCGTGCGCTTCTACAGCGAGATCACCGGCATGCCCGTGACGATGTACACGGAAGACTTCGCCGAACTCGCCACACCTTCCTGCACGCTGGCGATCGGCAGCACACGCACCTTGATGCTGTTCGGCGGCGACATCGCCCGCCCGGCCGACAACCACACGGCAATCATCGAATTCCGCGTCGGCGACGTCGATGCGGAATTCGCCAGGCTCTCGGAGCTCCTCAGGGATGTCACGGTGCAGAAGCCGACCACCATGCCGTGGGGCAACCGCTCGCTGCTGTTCCGCGACCCGGACGGCAATCTGGTGAACTTCTTCACGCCGGTGACCGCCGAGGCGATCAGGAAGTTCGACAGGTAGGGTGCTTGCGCCCTACCTCTGGTTCCATTTCCGAATGACCGGCTCGCTCAGATCGTGCTCGTAGCCGAGCACGCTGATGCTGGCCGTATCAAGCAAGAACAGCGCTCCGCCTTCGGGCGGCAAGCCGGTCCAGCGCGCCGCCAGCACGCGCAGGAAGTGCGCGCTGGAAAACACCAATATGTCGGCGTTGGCCTTGCGCAATTCGGCGATGATCCTGTCCGCCCGCGCGCCGACATCGGCCGCACTCTCGCCCTTCGGGCAACCATCGCGAAACACGGTCCAGCCCGGCCGCTCGGCCAGGATCTGTTTCGTGGTCAGCCCCTGATAGGCGCCGTAGTCCCATTCCTGCAGATCGTCCTTCTTGACGCTTTGCGCACCGAAGCCGGCCAGCACGCTGGTGTTGTAGGCGCGCTGCGACGGACTCGACCACACGGCCGAGAACGACAGGCCTTTCAGGCGATCCGCGACACCCCGCGCTGCCGCCTCGACGGCCGGCGTCAACGGCATGTCGGTGCGGCCGGTATGCTGCCCCGAAAGGCTCCATGCCGTCTCGCCATGCCGGACAAGGTGGATCTGCGGAAACGCGTTGCTCATGGGATGCCTTTCGATGTCGCCCGCACCTTAGGGGACGATCCCGCAAAGGGGAATCCTGCTGACGCAAAACGTGTTGCCGCCTGGCCCTGATCCGCATCGAGCTGGCCCTGTGATCAGCCCGATGGCGCAACTATATCAAGGTAGCCTCCCAAGGCTCCCGCTACCACGAGGGCGTCGGCCCTTGCACAACAGGTCGAGATCATCATGTACAAACATCTGCTCATTGCCACCGACGGATCGGAACTGGCCGACAAGGGCGTTGCCCACGGACTGACGTTGGCCAAGGGCCTCGGCGCCTCCGTTATTTTCATCACCGTCTCCGAACAATTCCCGATCTTCGCCTGGGGCGGCGCCATGGCTGGCTATGCCACCGGCGATGAACTGGCCGCCTACCAGGAAGAAGCGCGTAAATATGGCAAGCAGGTTCTCGACAAGTGCAAGGCATCGGCGGATGCGGCCGGCGTCTCCACGGAGGTCGTGCATGTCGAGGACAAAAGGCCCGCCGAGGCGATCCTGGAGCTGTCGCAGGTGAGAGGCTGCGACTTGATCGTGATGGCCTCGCACGGGCGTCGCGGACTGGGCAAGCTGCTTCTGGGAAGCCAGACGGCGGAAGTGCTGTCCTACACCGAAATTCCGGTGCTGGTCGTTCGCTGAACCTGTCCGCAAATCTCAGCCTAGCGACTGTAATGACACTGTCATTACAGTCGCTATGATCTGGATGAAGAAGGGAGCTATTCATGCCACCGCCACATCATCCGTTGTCGAAGAGCGTTCCGCTCAATATCCGCGTCAAGCCGGAAGTTCGCAATCTGATCGACCGGGCAGCGGAACTGCTCGGCAAGAATCGCACCGACTTCACGCTTGAAGCGCCGCAACGCGCCGCAGAGGACGCGTTGCTCAACCGGCTCGTGTTTACCGTCGAGCCGGTTGTCTACGCTGAGTTTCTGACCCGTCTCGACGCGCCGCCGCAACCGAACGATCGATTGCGCCGCACCATGACGGCAAAGACTCCGTGGGACGCTGCGTGAGGCTGTCGGCTCCGGTTCCGCTCGCCGAGGCCCGGTCGTACCGAAATTGCACCTTGGCCGCAGTTACCTCCATGGGTGATGGGTTGGTTTGAATCTATGAGCCAGGGTCCGTGATAGGCGGCGCATAGACGATGATCGCGTATCCATCCTGAAGAGCTGCCTCCGCGGCATTTCGCAGAACGTCATCGCTTATTGAAGAAACTTGAACTGCCAATTCCTTAGCATGCCGAACCTCGGCATACTGCCAACCGCAGGTCATAAGATGCGCCGGCGTTGCGGATAGGGCCGACTCCAGACTATTGGCGTTGGCGAAAACCAAGAGCGCGTAGCGCTCGCCATCAATATATTGGTCGTGCCCATCCGCGCACGCCACCAATTTCAACACATGAAGGCTCATTTCATCAGTCTGCTCTTGTATGACCGGTAGGGCTGTAGTTAACCCAAGGAATAGGTCTACAGCATCACCTCGCCCACAAGATACACCCCCAGCGCCAGCAGCCCGGCGAAGAACACCGTGCGGAAGGTCTCGACGCTCATCTTCTGCCGCAGCGCCTGGCCGGCGAACATGCCGGCCAGCGCCGGCACCAAGGCCACGAGCGACCCCGCCAGTTGCGCCGTCGGCGATGCCAGGGCGCCGGTCATGAACAACCCGATGGCCAACGCTGCCGTCGACACGGTGAAGGACAGGCCGAGCGCCTGGATCAGGTCTTCCCTCGCCAGCCGCAGCGATTGCAGATAGGGCACCGCCGGGATGACGAAGACGCCGGTGGCGCCGGTGACCAGCCCGGTCGCAACGCCGACCAGCGGTGACATCAAGGCCTCGTGGCGTGCCGGCGTGGTGAAGCCGGCCCTGGCAAGGCCGACGACGGCATAAAGCACCAGCGCCGCGCCCAGCCCCGCCGAGGCTGCGCCCGTATGCGCGCCGGTCAGCAGGCCGGCGCCGGTGACGGTGCCGAGGGCGACTCCTGCCATCATCGTCCACAGCCGCTTGCACAGGCCGCCGAAGGACGGGCCGGTCACCAATTGCCAGAGATTGGTGACCAGCGACGGGATCAACAGCAAAGCGGCGGCCTGCGCCGGAGGCATCGTCACCGCCAGCAATCCCATCGCCACGGTCGGCAGCCCCATGCCAACGACGCCCTTGACGAAGCCGGCCGCCAGGAAGACGGCGCCGGTCCAGGCGAGGACGCCGGCGCTCAGCATGGTGGCACAGTCGCGGCGGGATCAGTCATGCAGCAGCATGTCGGTTGCATCAGCGGCATCGCGTGTGGCCTTTGCCTGCGTGGCATCGCGGCTGACGGGGACGGCCGAGCATCCCCGCAAACCGGGCTCCGCCCGCGCCATGGCAAGGCAAGCCACGGCGATGGCCAGCACAATCGCCGCGCCTTCAAGAATGCCGAGCCCTTGGCGGCCTGATACTCGTTCGCTCATCGCATATCTCCTTCGAAACTGTTTGACGAAGATCTCGGCCGATCACAATGTGGAAATTGCGCTGCCAGCCTTCGGCCACGACGAAGGCTGGCAGCAGGAAACGACCGCCTCCCGGGGCGCCGGACCGTTTGCAGGAGCAGAAAAATGCGCTTCGATCTGGTCGATCTCCGACTGTTCCTGCTGGTGGCCGAGCGCGGCAGCATCACCCATGGCGCCGAACTTGCCGGGCTGGCCCTGGCGTCGGCCAGCGCCCGCATCAAGGGCATGGAGGAGCGGCTCGGCGCGCCGCTCCTGGAGCGCCGCCGCCGTGGCGTGGTGCCGACCGCCGCCGGACAGGCGCTGCTGCACCATGCAAGGGCGGTGCAGAACCAGATCGAGGCGATGGCCGGCGACCTCGCCGCCTATGCCGATGGCCTTCGCGCCCGCGTGCGGCTGATGGCCAACACCGCCGCCACTGGCGAGCTGCTGCGTAGCATCCTGCCCACCTTCCTTGTCGCGCAACCCCGGATCGACATCGATCTAGAAGAGCGGCCGAGCCATGAGATCGCGCAAGCCGTGGCCAGCGGTGCTGCCGATCTCGGCATCGCCGCGACCTGGGCCGGCCTGTCGCATCTCGAGCAGAAACCCTTCTTCACCGACCGGCTGGTGGTGATCGCCGCGCGGAACCGACCCGGTCTCGAAGGCCGCACCATCAGCCTCACCGAGATTCTCGGCGAATCCTTTGTCGGCCTCAGCACCGGTCATGCGCTGCAGGAGCACATCACCCGCCAGGCCGCCCGCCTTGGCGGTCACCTGCATGTCCGCATCCGCGTGCCTGGCCTCGACAATGTCTGCGGGCTGGTCGCGCAAGGTGCGGGCATCGCCATCGTGCCGGAAAGTGCCGCCCGCCGTTCGGCGCGGACGCTGCGCACATTGCGGCTGACCGACGACTGGGCGACGCGCCAGCTCAACCTCTGCGCCCGCCGCTTCGACGAGCTGACGCCGCAGGCAAAGCTGCTGGCCGCCGCGCTGGCCTGAAGCCAGCAGATTAACGGTGAGCGGCAGCAACCGCGCACCAAGCTGCCCGTTGCCCCACTTCGGGAGCCACGCAACTCGGACGTATCCGCTCATGAGGGACTCCCTCACTGCGTCCCCACTTTCTTCACAGCAGGGCGGGCGCGACAACATGCTTGTTTAGATCGTCGTCTGTGACGCCGTGCGGCAGCTGGTGATGAGGAAAATCCATCCGGAAATTATGAGGTGCCAAGGTGACCGTAATCGTGTTGCCGGTCACGCTTTTGAGCTCACCCGTGGCTGACAGCGCGGCAGGCGAAATCCCGATCTTCACCCCGCCTCCGACTGTGTCGGTCACGGTGATGCCGATCTTGAAGGTCGAGCCGTCGCCCTTCTTCGTCTTGATGCAGACATCGCTGGGATCACCGGCTTGGCTGATCATACCCTCGGTCAGGTCCTTGAGGACCTGCGCAATCGGCGAGCTCTTCAATTCAGTCGGATCGTAGGGAATGCGGTTGCGGCTGGACTTGATATCGCCCTCGAGTGTCAGCGTCTGGGCATCCAGAACCTGATGCGATCCGCTGACCGAAACCCCAATCCCGTTGGCCGAAATGCCGGCTTCGCCGCCCGCGGTGCCCTGGCTGGAGGTGACAAGTTCAAGCTTGACCGTCTTGACGTCATAACTGATGAGCCCGTAGCCGCAATTCATCCGTCTCCGCTCGGCAATCATCCTGGGCAGCTCATACCGCTGGTAGGCAGTATAGACACTGAGCTGATGCTTGGTTTCTGCCACCACCGCCATGATGCGGTCACGCCGAATCGGATTGATCGTGCCGAAATTGGTGCTCGCACAGGCCGTCAACGCCAGCATCGGCAGAGCGCACCCCACCGTGCGTCGCCAATACTTTGCGCGAGACAACATATTGCAACAGCGTAAAGACGCCGCATTGGAATCACTTTGATTCACACGCCGATCCCCCAATATCCCCACACTATATTGTGGGTAAATCATGAATTGCGCAAGTACTCGCCGAAGAAATCGTGAGAACGAGCCATTGAACCGCCCGGACCAACCACACCGATTCCCCTGCCCACTCCCGATCTGTCGGCGATGGGCGTCAGAACGAGGAATCATTGCCTTGCATTTCAAAAATTCGTGACGTAGCTTGTTTGCACATTGGCAAAAAAAATGCCGAAGTTTTTTCCTTTTATGAAAGACGGGGACTTTGCGGGAACATCTCGATCTGACCGATCGGCGGCTGGTCAAACAGCTGTCGCAGGACGCGCAGCCGGGCATCAATCGCCTCGCTGAGATGTTGGCGATTTCGGTGCCGACGGTGCGCACGCGGCTGCGCAATCTGCTCGACCGCAACCTGCTCAAGATCGTTGGGCTGCTGAACCTGACCGAGCGGCCCGAGCTGATCTCGGCGATTGTCGGCATCAACGCCCAGGGGCGCGGCCGGGCTCGCGAACTGGCGCAGCGCATTTCCGAACTGCCCTTCGTCAACTCGGCTTCGGTGGTCACCGGGCGCTTCGACATCATCGTCGACGTGACGGTGGCCGGTGACGTCGCCGATCTCTACCGCGTCACCAGCGAGCTGATCCCGGGCGCCGGCGAGCCGGGCGAAGTCGTGCGCAGTGAGACCTTCGTCGTCATGGCGTCGTGCAACAAATGGGTCAGCCTGCCGGAAGGCTGCTGGTCGGACGACCGCAAGGAGCCGGCATGAAGATCGCGGTTCTCGGCGGCCTCGGCCTGCAAGGCCGAGCGGCCATCGCCGACCTCGTCGCCAGCGACGGCGTCGAGGAAATTGTCTGCGTCGACACCGCACCGGACGGCCCTGCCCGACTTGCCGGCCTGACCGACCTTGCCCGCGTGCGCTTCGTCGTGCCCGATGACGCCATCGGTCCGGCGCTGGCCAACGTGCTTGATGATGTCGACGCCGTCATAGATCTGTTGCCGCAGCCGCTGATGCGCGAGGCGGTGCAGGCCGCCATCGCCACCGGCACGCCGCTGGTCACCACCAACTACGCCAAGTCGATCGCCGATCTGGCGCCGGCGGCCGAACAGGCCGGCGTTCCGATCATGACCGAATGCGGGCTCGACCCCGGCATCGACCTCGTGCTCTACGCCCGTGCGGCAAAGCAGTTCGACTCCATCACGGCAATCGATTCCTACTGCGGCGGCATCCCCGAGCCGCAGGCGATGGCCAAGCCGCTTTGCTACAAGGTCAGTTGGAATTTCGACATGGTCCTGGTCAGCCAGAACCGCGACAGCGTGATGATCGAGGGCGGAAAGCGCGTCGCGGTGCCGGCCGGCCAGCAGCACGACAACCCTTTCATCCATGAGATCGAGGTCGCAGGCCTGGGCAGGCTGGAAGCGTTCCCAAATGGCGATGCGCTGCATTATGTCGAGATGCTGGACGCCGCCAGGGGTCTGCGCCGTTCCGGCCGCTATACGCTGCGCTGGCCGGGATGGTCGGCCTTCTGGGCGCCGCTGAAGGAGCTCGGCTTCCTCTCCGAAGACAAGGTGCCTGGCACCGGCAACAGTCCGCGCGAATTCCTCGGCCGGCTGCTCGGACCCCAATTGCAATATGGCCCCGGCGAAAAGGATCTTTGCGTGATGCGCAATGTCTTTTCCGGCCTCGAAGGCGGCCGCGCCAAGACGGTGACATCGGACCTGATCATCGAGCGGGACTTGGTCTCCGGCCTGTTCGGCATGAGCCTCGGCGTCGGCTACCCCGCCAGCATCGTGGCGCAGATGCTCGCGCGCGGTGACATCAGAAAACCCGGCCTGCTCAACCCGCTGCTCGACGTGCCTGACGAACCCTTCTTCGACGAGCTTGCCAGACGCGGCATCAAAGTCACCGAGACGGTGGCCTGGGACTGAGGATTTTCGAACGGTGGCTGCCGCCGGCAACGGCGCTGCCGCTCAAAAAGCACCCCCAAAGGGTGAAAAACAACGAAGACATGGAACAATAAAACAAGGAGGACTACCAAAATGAATATTGCCAGACTTTTCATCGCCGGACTTGCACTCGCCGGCCTTACCACTGCTGCCACAGCCGGAACGCTGGACGACATCACCAAGCGCGGGGAACTGCGCGTCGCCGTGCAGACCCAGGGACCCCCCTTCTCGCTGGTCGGCGCCAATGGCGAACGCACCGGCAGTTCGGTTGAACTTGCCGAACTGATGGCCAAGGAAATGGGCGTCAAGATCACCTTCCTCGACTTCGACTGGGACGGCTTGATACCGGCGCTGCTTTCGGGCAAGGCCGACCTGCTGGTCGCCGACATGACGCCGACACTGGCGCGCGGCATGAAGGTCGCCTTCACCACGCCTTACATGTATACGGGCAGCACAGTCTTCACCAAGGCCGACAGCAAGTTCAAGACCACCGAGGACTGCAAGGCCAAGGGTACCAAGATCGCCGTGCTGCTCGGTGCCACCGGCGAGAAGGAAGCCAAGACCGCCTTCCCCGATGCCGACATCAAGAGCTACAAGGGCGGCGGTCCGCTGCTGCTCGACGCCGTCAACAACGGCCAGGCCGATTGCGGCGTCAACGACGTATCGGCGGTCAAGGGTCAGTCGACGGCCTATCCGGCCGGCTCCTTCACCATCATGCCGGACCTTTTGTCGAAGGAACCGCTTGCCTTCGCCACCCGATATGACGAGCCGGACCTGCTGGTCTGGATGAACCTGTTCCTCAACCAGGTCAGCATCGACGGCCGCCTGCAGAAGAACCTCGACTACTGGGTCAATTCCGACGCCTGGAAGAAAGACCACTGAGGAATTAGGGGGTAGCGAATAGGAGTAGCGAGTAGGGAGTGGTGAACGGCTGTTCCGGCCACGCTTTGCTGCTCCCTACTTCCCTACTTCCCTACTTCCCTACTCGCTACTCGCTACTCGCTACTCGCTATTCGCTAATCACCCTTCCCTCTTCACCGCCGCGCGCCCATGCTCGAAAATTTCAGTTTCCGCACAATCGTCGAATATCTGCCTCTGTTCGGGCAGGGCCTGATCACGACCGTCTGGCTGTCGGCGCTGTCCTTCGTCGGCGCGCTCGTCGTCGGCATCGTGCTGTGCGCCATGAACCTGCAACGCGGCTGGCTGTTTCGCGCGCCGGCCAAGGCCTATATCGACGCCGTGCGCGCCACGCCCCTGCTGGCGCAGCTCTATTTCCTCTATTTCGGCTTGCCCCGGCTCGGCTTCGTCCTGCCGGAGCTGGTCGTCGGCATCCTCGCGCTATCGCTCAACAGCGGCGCCTATATCGCTGAAATCATTCGCGCCGGCATCCTGTCGATCCCGCGCGGCCAAGTCGAAGCCAGCGTCGCTTCTGGCATGACCTATGTCCAGCGCATGCGCCTTGTCGTCCTGCCGCAAGCCTTCAAGGTGACGATCCCGCCGCTGCTCGGCCAGGCGATCGTGCTGGTCAAGGATTCCGCACTGCTGTCGCTGATCTCTGTTTCCGAACTGACGCGCGCCGGTCAGCTGCTCGCCTCCGACCGCTTCATGCCGGCGGAAGGTTTCCTCACCATCGCCGCCTTCTACCTGCTGCTCTATTACGGCCTGAAGGGGCTGGCTGGCCTCTCCAGCCGCTGGCTCGGCACGGCGGGGGCGCGAACATGATCTGGCAGCAGTTGCTAAGCCTTGCCGGCTCCTATCCGCTGGCCCTGCGCGGCCTCGGCATGACCGTGGTGCTGTCGCTGATCAGCCTGGTGCTGGGCACCCTGCTCGGCTTCGGCCTCGGCATCCTGCGAACCGGCGGCAACCGGCTGATCTCGGGCTTGATTGGGGCCTGGGTCGATCTCATCCGTGGCACGCCGTTCCTGGTGCAGATCTTCCTGATCTTCTTCATCCTGCCGGAGTTGGGCATCGAGCTCGACGCCTTCACCGCCGGCATCATCGCGCTGACCAATCTTGCCGCCTGCTTCATCTGCGAGATCGTCGTCGCCGGCATTCGCTCGGTCCCGACTGGCCAGGTCGAGGCGGCGCTCGCATCAGGCCTGTCGCGCTGGCAGCGCATGCGCCAGGTGGTGCTGCCGCAGGCGATGCGCATCGTGCTGCCGCCGCTGGTCGGGCAATACGTGCTGCTGATCAAGGATTCTTCTGTCGTCTCCGCCATCGGTCTCACCGACCTCACCCGCGTCGGCTGGCTGGTGGTGCAGCGTGTGCCGAACGGCCTCTTGGTCTTCTTCCTCGTCGGCGTTGGCTATTTCATCGTCTGCTATCCCCTGATCATGCTCGCCCGCCGGCTCGAACGCCGCATGGGCGCGGCGCATGGCGAGGTGCAGCTGTGACATCGAACCCAAAGGGCCCAAAAGATATGACCAAAACGGGCATGATCGATTTTCGCGGCGTCAACAAATGGTTTGGCACGCTCAACGTGCTGAAGGACATTACGCTCAGCGTCGAGCCGCGCGAGGTGGTCGTCGTCTGCGGCCCGAGCGGCTCGGGCAAGAGCACGCTGATCCGCTGCGTCAACGGCCTGGAGGCGATCAAGGACGGCGATCTCACCGTCGACGGCCAGCGCCTCGGCGACCCCGCCACCAACATGACGCAGTTGCGCACCGAGATCGGCTTCGTCTTCCAGTCGTTCAACCTCTACCCGCACAAGACCGCGCTCGAGAACGTGACGCTGGCCCCCATCCATGTGCGCAAGATCCCACGCGCGGAAGCCGAAAAGGCCGGGCGCGAATTGCTGGCCAAGGTTGGCCTCGCCGACAAGGTCAATGCCTATCCCGCGCAGCTCTCCGGCGGCCAGCAGCAGCGCGTGGCGATCGCGCGCTGCCTCGGCATGCGGCCCAAGATCATGCTGTTCGACGAGCCGACCTCGGCGCTCGACCCCGAGATGATTTCGGAAGTGCTCGACGTCATGGTGGCGGTCGCCGAGGAAGGTATGACCATGATGGTGGTGACCCACGAGATGGGCTTTGCCCGCAAGGTCGCCCAGCGCGTGGTGTTCATGGACGCCGGCGCCATCGTCGAAAGCGGCACGCCCGAGGAGTTCTTCTCCCACCCCAAGACCGACCGCAGCCGGGCTTTTCTCGGCAAAATTCTCAGGCACTAAGGGCGCACTGACACTCCGGTCAATTTACGCGTTCCTTGGCCGCGAACATCTCGCCCGTCATAGATGTCGTTCAATGTCCATTCGTTGATGCAGGATGCGGATGACATCCAGGGTCATTTCGTATTGACGGAAGAAAACGAAGTGTTGCCCGACGGGATATTTGAAATAGCCCTCGCGCACATCGGTGCGGCGGCCGGTTTTAACGCCACTGGTCAAGGCCTCGATAGCACCGATCAAATCGTGGTGATACCGATCCGCTTGTTCAAGCGACCAGTGCTCGAACGTGTAGAGCCAGATATCTTCCAAATCAGCTTCGGCGAGAGGTGAGAGTCGATATTGGCGGCTCTCATTTGGCATGCTTGGCGCGCATCTTGCTCAGGAATGCAGTGCTATCGAAGGCAACAGGTGCGCCAGATTCCTCGCCGGCGATGAGCGCGTTTTGCAAGGCACGGACCTTGGCCTCATGCTCTTCGAGCAACCGCAGGCCCGCACGCACGACGTCACTCGCCGAACCGTAACGGCCTGTCTGAACCTGCGTATCGATAAAGCCAGCGAAATGGTCGCCAAGGGAAACAGAGGTATTTCGGGGCATGAACGTCCATCCTAGGGTATGATGCCCAACATATACCAAAAATTGGTATATGTCCATGATTCTGGCTCGCAGAAGGGTAAGATACCAAGTCGCCCTGCCAGCGCGCATGTCATGATCTGGTCGCCTCTCCCGGACTGCCGCCCACCACAAACGCAGTCCGGCCATCGCGCCGTCTGAGCAGCGCGATGGCGAGGAAAGCGATCACGCCGCTCGCCGCGACGACCACCAGCACCCACAGCGAATTGGCGACGGATGTCCGAGCCATCATGAAGGCGAGCGCGAACGGCGCGAAGGCCGAGGTGAACTGACGGGCAGCGCTCGCCCATCCGAGCCGCGCGCCATAGCCTTCGCGGCCGAAGAGTTCGAGCGGCAAGGTGCCGCCGACGATGCTGGTGAGGCCGGAACCGAGGCCGAACAGAAACACGAACACGAAGGCGCCGGGCAGCCATGGCGTGGTCAGCAACAACGCGCACAGCCCGGCTGTGAGCAGCGACGCTGCAATGACGGCAAGATGCGTCTGCTGCAGCCGCCCGCCCAACAGCATGTTGATCAGCCGGCTGGCGACCTGCGCCGGCCCGAACAGGGTCGAAACGAAGAGGCCGGCAGTGCCGAGCCCAAGCGCTGCCGTCAGCGGCACCATGTGGATGAGGATCGCCGACAGCACGAAGCCTTCGGTCGCGAACCCCGCCAGCATCAACAGGAACGCGACCCGTCCGCGCCGCGCATCGAGCGGCGCTCCCGCTTCGGGGACCGGCCCGCGCTCTTGGCTCGCGGCCGTCGCGTAACGGCGCGACAGGCGCATCAGCCAGGCGTGGATCGGCAGGCAGAGCCCGAGATTGAGCGCCGCGAACAAAAGATAGACCTCGCGCCATGTCAGCTGCGCATGCAGCGCCGAGGTCAGCGGCCAGAACAGGGTCGAGGCGAACCCGGCGATGAGCGTCAGGTGGGTGATGCTGCGTTGCGGCCGGGGAACCCCGATCTGCACGATCGCCACGAAGGCGGCGCTGTAGAGGACGAAGCTGGAGGCCAGTTCCATCGCCAGCAATGCCAGAACGAAACTCACGCGGTCGGGCGAGAGGGCGCACAGCGCCAATGCCAGCGCCGCCGCAACCGAGCCAATGGTCATGATGCGCCCGGCGCCGAAGCGGTCGGCCCAGCGTCCGGCCGTCGGCGCGAACAGGCTGCCGGCGAACAACGAGGCGGACAGCGCGCCGAACACCCAGCCTTCCCTAAGGCCGAATTCGCGGGCCATCGCCGGTGCCAGGATCGAGAAGCTGTAATAGAGCGTGCCGTAGCCGATGATCTGGGTCAGCCCGAGCGCCCAGATCGCCTTGCGCAGGGCGGACCGGTCAGGCATCAACGCCGGCCGACACGGCTCTTCTCGCCTCGGCATCGGTTCCGCAACCGCAGCCCGATGCGCCCTTTGCCTTGGCGTCCGCATCCCTGACACAGCAGGCATCGACATTGGCGGGCGCAGGCCCGCCGCAGCAGCCGGCGCTTTCCGATCCTGTCACGACACCGACGGCGCTGCACACCCCGGTCTCCGGCAACACCAGCCGCACCTCGCGGGCCGCGAGATGATCTCCGGCAATGTCGGCGACCACCGAGCGGACCTGTTCGTAGCCGGTCGCCATCAGGAAGGTCGGGGCGCGGCCATAGGATTTCGAGCCGACGATGATGAAGCCGGGCTCGGGATGGGCGAGTTCCCTGATGCCATGCGCGGGAACCGTGCCGCATGAGTGAAAATTCGGATCGATCAGCGGCGCCAACGCCGGCGGCGCCTCGACGGCGGGATCGAGCGCGATGCGGATTTCGCCGAGGAACGACAGATCGGGCCGGAAGCCAGTGGTGACGACGATGCGGTCGACGGCCAGGCTGAACGGCTTGCCGGCCAGGCTGGCGTCAGCGACGAGCCCCTCGCCTTGCATCTCGATGCGGTTGACGGCGAAAGGCGCCAGCATGTTCAGCCGGCCATCCGCCATCGCCTGCTTGGCGGCCAGCCCGAGTGCGCCGCGTTCCGGCAACTGGTCGTTCAGCCCGCCGCCGAGCAATCTTTCGACGCTGGCGTGGCGCAGCGCCCAGAAAATCTCGGTGCCGGGCGCAGCGTCCCGCAACTCCATCAGCGCCAGGGCGACGTTGATGGCCGAGTGGCCGCCGCCGATGACGAGGACGCGCTTGCCCGCATAGCTGCTCCTCACTTTGCCGACCACGTCGGGAATGCCATAGGCGATGCGCCCGCGAGCCTCGCCTTCGCCGGGAACCGGCAGCCCGTCGACACCGATAGGGTTTGGCCGCCACCAGGTTCCGGACGCGTCGATGACGGCACGCGCGAGAACGCGGTGCTCGCCGCCGCCATCGCGATAGCGGATGACGAAGGGCGCGTCCTTGCGGCCGTCATTGGCGACCTTGTCATGGCCCTGGCGGGTGATCGCGGTGACCTCGGCGCCGAGCTTCAATTTGGCGGCTATCTCGGGAAGTGCCGCAAGGGGCGCGAGATAATCGCGCACGATCTCGCCGCCGGTCGGCAGGCCTTGGCTGTCAGGCGCCGTCCAGCCGGAGCTGTCGAGCAGCGCCCGCGCCGCCGCATCGATGTTGTATTCCCACGGCGAGAACACCCGTACATGGCCCCATTCGAGCAGTGCCGCACCAACGCTTTCGCCGCGCTCCAGGATGAGCGGACGGATGCCGCGCTCGACCAGATGCGCTGCCGCGGCCAGCCCGACCGGGCCGGCACCGATCACCGCGACGGGAAGGTCTGTCATCATGCTCATAGGTTCGATCCTTCCGGTATCTTCGAATTATACGTCCAAAAAAATCAAGCCAGCGCCTTGGCAACCGCAGGCGCGCAGGTGGTATCGGCGCAGCACTCGTCGGCGAGATAGCCGATCAGCGCATTCATGCCGGGATAGTTGGCGCGGCAGATCAGCGTCGTCGCTTGCCGCTCCTGCGTCACAAGACCGGTGTCGACCAGCCGCTTGAGGTGATGCGAAAGCGTCGAGGACGGAATGTCGAGCTTGCCCTGCACACTGCCGACGGCAAGCCCGTCGTCGCCGGCGCGCACCAGGATGCGATAGAGCTGAAGCCGCGTCGGATTGCCGAGCGCTTCGAGTTGGGCGGCTGCTTTTTCGAGTTTCATGGAAATAAGCTACGCGACACGTTCCGCGCCGTCAACTCAATTTCGAAAATTATGGAAATAGCTTCAGCCAACGCGCTTGCCCGAGGCGTTGACGACCACCTCGCCATCCTCCTTGGTGAACGCGCCGATCTCCGGGTTGGGCAGGATATCCAGCACCTTTTCCGACGGCCGCGCCAACACGACGCCGAGCGGGCTCACCACGATCGGTCGGTTGATCAGGATCGGATGCGCCAGCATGACATCGAGAATCTCCTCGTTGGACCATTTCGGGTCGGCAAGGCCGAGTTCGGCATAGGGCGTGTCCTTCTCGCGCAGCAGGTCGCGCGGTGTCATCCCCATCGCCGCGATCAGTTCGACCAGCCTTTCGCGCGACGGCGGCGTCTTCAGATAGTCGATCACCTCCGGCTCCTTGCCGGATTGCCGGATGATGGCCAGCGTGTTGCGCGACGTGCCGCAGGCCGGGTTGTGATAGATGGTGATGTTCATTTCGAGGCCTTCATCTGTCTGATCGGTTTCGGTTCGGCAAGCAGCCAGCCCGCCAGGGCCAAGGCCAGCAGCGCTCCCAGCAATTCGGCGGCTATGAAACTCGGCAGGTCGATTGGGCGGATGCCAGAAAACGTGTCGGAAAAGGCACGGGCGATGGCGACAGCCGGATTGGCGAATGAGGTCGAGGCCGTGAACCAGTAGGCGGCCGTTATGTAGAGCCCCACCAGCCAGGGGATCGCGTCGGAGCGGAAGCGCAGGCCCGCCAGGATGGTGAAAACGAGACCGAATGCGGCGACTGCCTCCGCGAGCCATTGCCCGGTCCCGGTCCGCACCGTCGCGGAGGCCTGCAGGATCGGCAGTTCGAACATGGCGTGCGCCAAAAACGTCCCGGCGATCCCGCCCACGATTTGGGCTATGGCATAGGCGAGCGCCGCATTCGCCTCGATCTCCCGGCGCAACGCGAACACCAGCGTGACGGCTGGATTGAAATGCGCCCCCGAGATCGGCCCCAGTATCGTGATCAGCACGACGAGGATCGCCCCCGTCGGCAGCGTGTTGCCGAGCAGTGATACCGCGACGTCGTGCGTCAGCCGGGCAGCCATGATGCCGGAGCCGACCACGGTGGCGACCAGCAGCGCGGTCCCCAGCGCTTCCGCGACGATGCGGCGTGGCAAGTCATCCGCAACGAGGTTCGGCCGGCCTTCGGCAGGTTGCGGCCGATCGCGCGCAGGCGCTTGTGGATCGCTCATCGGCGGTTGCTCACCTAGCAGTCACAGGTCACGGCATTGATGACGGGACGGCAGAGTTCCGGCGCGCCGTTGCAGCAATCTTCCATCAGATAGGCCAGCAGGTCGCGCAAGCCGGTCATGTCGGCGACGTAGCGCACGATCCGGCCGTCGCGTTCGGGGCGGATCAGCCCGGCATGGGCGAGCACCTTCAGATGCGCCGACATGGTGTTCTGGACCGTATCCAGCCTTGTCGCGATCTCGCCCGCCGGAATGCCTTGCGGACCGGCGCGCACGAGCAGCCGGAAGACATCCAGCCGCGTCTCCTGGCCAAGCGCGGCTAGCGCGCTCAAAGTATCTTTCTTATCCATATATCCGAATCCTTGGATTTATGGATATCGGCTTCCCCGCGATCTGTAAAGCGTGTCCGCCCGCCGTCAGGTGACCGCCAGCACCTTTCCCGTATCGTGCTGACGCACGAAGTCCACGCGGGCGCCGTCCCAGTGGTAGCTGTAATGTCGGCCCTGCACCGGAATGGTGATTACATCGGGCCAGAAGATGCCGATGCAGCCGCCACCCGGCATGCGCACGCTGTTCCACACCAGCCCGTCGCTACCTGCCGCCCGCAGCGCACACCCTTCCGCCTGCGAGGCGGAATAGTCGTCCGGGTCGAGCACATCAGGTACCGCGTTGACGTCATCGAGGTCGCGGTCGACGCTGCCGATCAGCACGCGGAAATCCGCCGTCCAGCCTGGATCCTCGTTGGTGGCGCGCATGAATTTCTGGTGGTGGTGAATGGTCTCGGCCAGCGCCACGTCCTCGCTGTCACCGGCGTAGTAGATGCCGTAGCTGCCATCCGAGAAGCGTCCGGGCCGCAGCGTCGAACAATGCACGAAGGGCGCCATCACGAAGCTGGCGCCGGGCCCGGAAACCCGCCTCGCGGCGGCCACCTTGCCGAGGTCGCCGATCTCGAACCTTATGCGCGGGTTGGTCTTCGCCTCGACCGAGGCCAGCGCCTCCCAGTCGCGCGGGTCTGCAATGTCCTCGAAGAGGTCTATCGGCGGATGGATGGAGCGGATGATGCGGAAGGTCTGGTGCCAGTCGACGCGGCGACGGACCGCAAGCCCACTCACCATGCACCACGCTCCGCATCAAGCCATTCGCGCATGGCGGCAAGATCGGAAATTTCGCCGCGCAACATCAGGTCGAGCGCCGACTGGCCGCCGAAGGTGGCATTGGGCTTGCGGATCCAGGCATAGCCGCGCGCCGGGTCCGTGAACAAATAGCGCAGGCCCTTGTGGATGCCCATCAGGTGCGCCATCCGGGTGCGCAGGTCACGGTCGATCCTGCCGATGCCGCCTTCCTTCCAGCGTGCCCAGGTGCGGGCCGATATGCCACCTAGCAGGATGCAGGCCTCCAGGTCGGTCAGATTCCAGGCCTTGAACAAATTGACTGTAGTGCGCGCCAGCGCACCCGCCTCTTCATCCGAGATGGCGCTGCCAACCGTGGCCGGCGTCGTGACTATGGACTGAAGCTGCATTTTCTGCTCACTCTGCTATTGGCAGATATATAGCATGTATTTGCCAATTGGCAAGGATGAGATCGAGTCGTGGCGTTGCAAGGCTGCGGTTCCTCGCCCCACGGAGTGCAGCGCCTACTTTCGACAAATGGACAGTGCGCGGGCAGATCGCCGCGCCCTATCGTGCCTACTCGGCCGCCTCATACCCGGCGATGCCCTTGATCTCGAGGAAATCCTCAAGCCCGTATTCGGCGTATTCGCGGCCGTTGCCCGACTGCTTGTAGCCGCCGAACGGCAGGCCGGCGTCCCACTGGGGATAGTTGATGTAGACGTTGCCGGTGCGCATGCGCGCCGCCACTTCGCGCGCCTTCTTCATGTCCTTGGCCTGGATGTAGGAGGCGAGACCGTAGACGGTGTCGTTGGCGGTCTCGATCACCTCGTCGACGCTGTCATAAGGCATGATCGCCAGCACCGGCCCAAAAATCTCCTCGCGCGCGATGCGCATGTCGTGGGTGACGTCGGCGAACACCGTCGGGCGGACATAATAGCCGCGGTTGAGTTCGGCAGGCCGGCCGGTGCCGCCCGCCACCAGCGTCGCACCCCCGTCGATGCCGGCCTGGATCAGGTCCTGTATCTTGTCGAACTGGATCTGGCTCACCACCGGTCCGAGCTTGGTGCCTGCTGCATCGGCGGGGCCGACGGTGAACTTTTCCGCTGCCACCTTGGCATAGCCGGCAGCCTCGTCGTGGCGGTCGCGCGGTACGAACATGCGCGTCGGCGCGTTGCAGGACTGGCCGCTGTTGCTGAAGCAGCCGGCGACGCCCTTGCTGACGGCGCTTGCAAGGTCGACATCCCCGAACAGGATATTGGCCGACTTGCCGCCAAGCTCCTGATGCACGCGCTTGACCGTGTCGGCGGCTGCCTTGGCCACCAGGATGCCGGCACGGGTCGAGCCGGTGAACGACATCATGTCGATGTCGGGATGGCTGGACAGCGCCTGGCCAACGCCCGGACCGTCGCCATTGACGAGGTTGAAGACGCCTTTCGGCACACCAGCCTCGTCCAGAATCTCGGCGAAGATGATGGCGTCGAGCGGCGCGATCTCGGATGGCTTCATCACCATGGTGCAGCCGGCGGCGAGTGCGGGACCGACCTTGCAGGTGATCTGGTTGAGCGGCCAGTTCCACGGCGTGATCAGACCGACGACGCCGATCGGTTCCTTGACCACCAGATGGTTGCCCTTCACGTGGCGAAATTCGAACGTCTTCAGCACGTCCGCCATCTTCTGCAAATGCGCAAGGCCGATGCCGACCTGGCTGTCCAGGGCCATCTGGCGCGGCGCACCCATCTCACGCGACACGGCAATCGCCAGATCGGGGCTACGCTTCTTGTAGATCGCGACGATGCGGTTCAGGAGCTCTAGCCGCTCGCCGACCTCTGTAAATCCGAATGTGTTGAAAGCACGCCTGGCGGCGGCGACCGCCTTGTCGACATCGGCCTTGGAGCCGAGCGATATCTGCGCGAAGGCATCCTCGTTCGACGGATCGATGACGTCCAATGTGTTGGGCACAACAGGATCAACCCACGCACCATCGATATAGAACTGCAGATTGTGTGACATGGTTTTCTCCTTGGCCGCATGGTCGCGCCGGGCCGTAATATCTGGCTAGAGATAACGATGCACAAACGCCGCTGTCAAACGCAACCCCCGAAGTGGTTGAGCCAGTGCGGCAGTGATTGAGCCAGGGGGCCAGTTCGGACCGTCCGCGTCACCCGGCCAGCCGCTTGCTCATATAGACCGTCACGCCATTCATGAACGGCTCTTCGCGGTCGATCGTATAGCCGTGCTTTTTGTAGAGCGATACGTTCGCCTCGAAGGCGCCATTGGTCAGCAGGCGAAGCTCGAGGCGACCCGCTTCGATCGCCTTTTGCTCGGCGCGCTCCAGCAACAGCCGGCCGATCCCCCTGCCCTGCGCATCCGGTGTGACGCAGACATTCTCGATCCAGAGGTGATCGTCGGCGAGGATGGTTTCGATCATCCCGACGATCTGATCGCCCTCGACGGCGAGATCGAACGGATGCTCGGCAACGACCTTGTCGTAGTCGGCGCGCATCGGCAGCGGCTCGCGGCCGATCACCGGCACCCATTTGGCATAGGCGGCGCGCACGATGTCCCTGATCGCGGTGGCATCCGCCGGCTCGGCCGGCCGAAGCCGGATGGAAGAAACGATGGTCATGAAAGTGCTCCAGAATATGAAAACCCCGCCGATCTGTTTGAGGCGGGCGGGGCTGGAAACGAACGAACCGGGTCTATCGTGCCGGTCTTCGTCGTTGCGCAATCAGCTCGCCGCTCCGCATCGTGCAGGGACGGCGTCGCTTGTCGTTGGTGGGCGCAAAGACGAACATGGCGTCAAGCTGGAGCATGCAGCGGGGCGCTGTCAAGACGGCTGCTCGATCGGTAATGTCTCATCTAATGGAATCGCTGCAGGCTGCGCGGTAACGGCGATTGATCGATGGACAAAACATGACCGGAACACTGAACAAGGCGGTGCGGATGGTTGCCATCCTGAACCTGGCCTATTTCGGAATCGAGTTTGCCGTAGCCGTCTGGATCGGGTCGGTATCGCTGTTCGCCGACAGCATCGATTTTCTGGAGGATGCATCCATCAACCTCCTGATCATGGTCGCGCTGGGCTGGACCATCCGCAACAGAGCGCGGCTCGGAATGGCGCTGGCGGGAATACTTCTGATCCCGGCTTTGGCGACCTTGTGGACGGCCTGGGAGAAATTCAACATTCCAATCCCGCCAGCGCCCGTTCCGCTGACGCTTACCGCGGCTGGCGCGATCCTCGTCAACCTGTCGTGCGCGCTTATGCTCGCTCGCTATCGCCATCACAGCGGCAGCCTTACCCGTGCAGCCTTCCTCTCGGCGCGCAACGATGTCCTGGCGAATGTCGCAATCGTTGCCGCCGGCCTGGTCACGGCATTTGTGTGGAACTCGGCTTGGCCCGATATCGTCATCGGCCTCGCAATTGCCGTCATGAATGCGGATGCCGCCCGCGAAGTCTTCACGGCCGCGAGACGCGAGCTCTCGGAAAGCCAAATTTCAAGCTGAGACGCTCCCGCCGATCCGGGCGTAGAGCGCGCGCACGCTCGCGGCGACATCGGCCTCGACCTATGCTGGGCTCTATGCCTGGAAAAGCCCGTCGCATGAATCCGTTCGAACGCGACGCGCTTTAGGAGTCGGCTGACGGCTGACGGCCGCCCCTCTTGGCACCAACAGCGCAATCCATCTGGATTGAATCTGCCGTCGTTCTATCTTCTTGTTCGAGCATGAGCTTTTCCAAGACGCAAGCACCGGAGCAATGCCGTGACCGACACCGACCTCGCCGACGCCTATCGAGGCTACATCGAGTGCCTCAACAATCAGGATTGGGCGCGGCTGCATCGCTTCGTCCATGACGAGGTCCACTACAATGGCGACCGGGTCGGGCTGGCGGGTTATCGCAAGATGCTGGAGCGGGATTTTTCCGAGATTCCGGACCTCTATTTCGACATCCAGCTGCTGATCTCGGATACGCCCTTCATAGCCAGCCGGCTCCAATTCAACTGCACGCCGATCGGAACCTTCCTTGGCCTGCCCGTCAACGGCAGAAAGGTCTCTTTCAGCGAGAACGTCTTCTATGAATTTCTGGACGACAGGATCAGGCACGTCTGGTCGGTCATCGACAAGACGGCTATCGAAGCGCAGCTTTGACCAGGATCGGACCTCCCCGTCAGGCCAAGCCAGCCGGCCTTTTCAGCCCCACTTCGCGCTCGATATGTCTCCAGGTGGCGTCCTCGAAAGCTTGTGGCCATTCGATGTCCCAGCGGGCGGCCAGTTTGCGGGCACGCGGCACGAAGGCATTGGCGCAGGCCAGATGCGCCGCGATGATTGACTGCCGTGTCGGCGCCACCGGAGGAATGGTCGCCAGCAGGCCGAGCTGTTCTTCGGACAGCCGGCGGCTCCATGCCAGCATGCCGCCCTTGTCCGCCCGCTCGACCTCTTCGCTCAACAGGTTGAACAGCATCATGCGCAGCAGCTCGACACCGGCGACGCTGAGCAGGTATTCCTGACGGCCGGCCGCGACGGAGAGCAGGCCGAAGACGCGGAAAAACTCGTTGATGAGATAGGCGACATATCCTTTGTTGGGGCCGGGCCACGCGATCGTGGCCGGCAAACTGTCGTACAGGCCATGCCGGTCGATCAAAGGTTCCAGCGTATCTCTGCCTCGCTTCTTCAGGGCTTCCGCGTCGGTCGAGATGAGGTCGATGCGCTGCCATTGATCGGTAATGGCGTTGAACAGGCGCTCGTCCTTGCCCGTCTCGTTCCAGAACACGACCGGCGCGATCGCTTCGAGACGCTGCCGCCATGCCGCGTTGAACGCGGCCTGATCGTCGCGCGCGACGATGGCGATCAGGTCGATGTCGCTGTAGCGATCGGCCTGCCCCTTGCCGAAGCTGCCGCCGACAAACAGCGCCATCACGCTCGGGTCGTTTTCGAGGGCGCGGCCGATCTTCCCGATGAACTCATCTTGCCACACGATGCGGTCTCCATCTCGCCGGTTCGAGACTATGTCGCATTGGCCAGACTTGGAAAGACGCCAATCGTTCATAAAAATCGATCATTCTAACGAGAATAATTCGTTGGAAAGATTGTTTCAGGAATGGCATTCCTCCGACATACCCGCCCGGAGCATTGCATTGTCTTCCTTTATCCACATCGCGAACGATATTCCGAAAAGCCTGATTTCCGCCGAACTCGCCCAAGGACGAAAATCTCTCGACTGGAACGGCATCGTCCCCGGCGTCGTCTTGGTCGCGATGATTACAGCCGTCGCCTTCTCGGCCCGCAATGTCTCCGGCTTCGCTTTGTTCAGCCCGATGATCCTCGCCGTCGTCGCCGGCATGATCTACTCCAACGTGCTCGGCACGCCCGTCCACGCCAAGGCCGGCATCGCCTTTTCGCAGCGCCGGCTCTTGCGCTTCGCCATCGTCCTGCTCGGCTTCCAGTTGACGCTTGGCCAGGTGGTGTCGATCGGCGCTGGCGGCGTCGGCATTGTCGCTGCCACGCTCGGCGCCACTTTCGTCTTCACCATCACGCTCGGTCGGCTGATCGGCGTCGACGCCAAGCTGGCGCAGCTGATTGCCGCCGGCACCTCGATCTGCGGCGCCTCGGCCATCGTCGCCACCAACATCGTCACCGATGCGCGTGACGAAGACGTCACCTACGCCGTTGCCTCAATTACGCTGTTCGGCACCGTTGCCATGCTCGGCTTCCCGCTCATGGCGCCCATGCTCGGCCTCGACCAGCACGCTTTCGGCCTGTGGGCAGGCGCTTCGATCCATGAAGTGGCGCAAGTCATCGGCGCCGGCTTCCAGAACGGCACCCAGTCCGGCGAGATCGCCACCGTCGCCAAACTGACCCGCGTCGCCATGCTGGCGCCGATGGTCATCGCGCTCGGCCTGATGGCCCGCCGCAAAAGCAGCGGTCAGGCAGCCGCACGGCCGCCCATGCCATGGTTCGTCGCCGCCTTCATCGCCGTCGTCGCGCTAAACAGCCTGGTCACGGTGCCGGCCGAGGTGAAATCGGCAATGGCGCTCGCCACCACCATCATGCTGACCATGGGTCTGGCCGCCATGGGCCTTCAGGCCGATATTTCGCAGTTGCGCTCACGCGGCCTGCGCCCGCTGGCGCTCGCCTTCTCGGCCTTCCTGTTCATCGGCTGCTTCAGCCTGCTGCTGGTGAAATTCGCCTAGAGCGACGCTTAATCGGCGAGTTTGGAAATCAAATCATATCGGTTACGGTCCGCGCATCAGCACGCGAGCCCGCAACCGACCCATGCCGTTCATTCCTCTGCCCTTCGTCGTCGCCTTGTTGCTGTTCATCCTGCTTTGGGTAGTCGCCAGGCGCGGGGATGAGTCAACACCGAACCTGCCGTTTCTCGGCCTGATCCTGCTCGCCGCGGTGCAATCGGTGTTCACCGGACTGCGCTGGGGGTATGGCATAAGCGAAGTGGGCTATATCGCGCCCGTGTCCGCCGCGATCATGCCGTCGCTGCTCTATGCCGGCGTCTCGAAGCTCGCCCGCGCCAGCGACCGCCGATGGCCGGCCCTGCTGGCGCTCCATGCAACGCCAGCCATCATCGTCTTCCTACTGGTGAGTCTTTGGCGCGACGCGGTCGACGTGGCGCTGATATCGATCGATTTTGTCTACGCCGCCGCCATTCTCTGGTTGCTCCGGTCCGGCGCCGACGACCTTCGCCTGGCGCCTTTCGATGGCGCGGTCCCGGCCTACCGCGCCATCATCGCCGCGGCGGTGGCCCTTTGCCTGTCGGGCATGGTCGATGTGCTGGTTTCCCTCGAAATGGCGTCCGGGCATGGCGCCCGAGCGGCGATGGTGATCGGCGTCGCCAATCTTTTCATGCTCGTCCTTGTTGGTGTGGCGGCGGCGGCGGCCAGCCAAAGCCATGTCCCGCGCAACGCCGCCGAGCCCGCCGATGTCTCATCCCCGCCCGATGCCGGCGAAGACGCCGAGACGATCGCCAGGGTCAACGAACTGATGCAGGAGAAAAAGCTCTATCGCGACGCCAATCTCAACCTCAACCGCCTTGCCCGGCGCGCCGGAGTTCCGGCGCGGCAGATTTCGGCGACGATCAACCGGGCCACAGCCAGTAACGTCTCGCAATATGTCAACCAGTACCGCATCGCCGAGGCCTGCCGGCTGCTTACCGAGACTGATCAGTCCGTGACCGAGATCATGCTTGCGGTCGGATTCCAGACCAAGTCGAACTTCAACCGCGAGTTCCGCCGCGTGACGGACATCACCCCGCTCGCCTGGCGGGACCGGAACGCGCAATCGCCCTCGCTAGCGAGCACTGTGGGCGGCTAGCGGCGCTATTTCCCACGGAATGGTACTCAATCGCGATAAAGCACGTACTCGATCGCGATCGAGGACGCAGGCTTCGCTCCGATCCGCTGATATCGGGGCATCGACACAGCAACCGAACACAAGTGCCAACCGGCCCCGGAGCTGAAGACTCCGGGCTCTCCAGCCATGGCGAACGCGTTCGACAACGGAGACCTCAATGAAATTCTGGACCATGCTCTGCGCCATCATCGTCTCGACAATGCTGATGCAACATCCGGCCAACGCCGGCGACACTGTCGGCGTTCGTCAGTTGTCCGTCGCGTCCACGGAGCGCGGCATCGATCTCGACGTGACGGTCTGGTACCCGGCCCAACTTGGCGGCGAAACGGTTTCGCTCGGCGACAGCAAGCTTTTCGTCGGCACGTCAGCCATGCGCGATGCGCCAATAACAGACGCAAAGTTCCCGCTCATCCTGCTGTCACACGGCGCAGGTCTGGCGGGAAACCCGCAAGCCTTGAGCTGGATCGCGACGCCCTTGGCCAGGCAGGGATTCGTCGTCGCAGCTCCGACGCATCCGGGAAATACGGGGAAAAACAGATCCGCCGCCGAGACGATGAAGCTCTGGTTGCGGCCTGCCGATCTCACGGCAACCTTGACCGCAGTGGAAAAGGAAGCGTTTTTCAGAGATCACCTTGAACAAGGCAAAGTTGCCGCCCTTGGCCTTTCCATGGGCGGCAACACGGCTCTGGCGATAGCCGGCGCCCGCGTCGACCCGAAATTGCTCGCGGCCTATTGCGATACGGACCTGCTCAATGCTTCGCTTTGCGAGTGGGTCAGGCAAAGTGGAGTCGATCTCCATGCCATGGATTTGCAGCCGGCCGGCCGTGATAACCGGGATGGGCGCATTCGCTTCGCCATGGCGATCGACCCCGCTCCAACCGATATCTTCGACGTCAAAAGCTTTGCCGGCATCAGCATTCCGGTCGATATCGTCAATCTTGGCCGTCCGGGAAAGATCCCCGCTGCCGCAGATGCCTCCGGAATCGCAAAAGCGATGTCAGAGGCGAGCTATGCGACGGTTGAGGATGCCAGCCATTACAGCATGTTCGCCGAATGCAAACCCGGCGCTCCCGGCATCATCGCCTCCGAACAGATCGGCGACCCAGTGTGCGACGATGGCGAAGGACGATCGCGCAGCGAGATTCACGCGCAGCTGATCGATATGGCGGCCGCAGCTTTCACGCGCGCGCTGAAGATCGATCCGTAGATGCGCCTGACAGGGCCGACGCACAACTGCCGGCCTGCCCACTCGGGTGCGGAGATGTCCGGCAGGGCAGAGGGGCGCCGCAGACTCCACGGCTGGTGCTCGATCTTGCACCGAGCCGTTCAGTCCTCGAACGAACTCGCCGCTGCATAGATCGCCGCCAGCGTCTCGATGCCCCGCCTGGTCGGCCTTGTCGAAGCGGGCCGGCAGCGGGCTATCGAGATCGAGCACGCCGAAGACGCCTTCATCGTCCTCGAGCAGCACGACCAGTTCCGAGCGCGAGTCGGCATCGCAGGCGATGTGGCCGGGGAAATCATGCACATCCTTGATCAGCATCGAGGTGCCGAGTTCGACCGCGGTTCCGCACACACCCTTGCCGACGGCGATGCGCACGCAGGCCGGCTTGCCCTGGAACGGCCCGAGCACCATTTCCTCGTCCGACTGCAGGAAATAGAAGCCGGCCCAGTTGAGGTCCGGCACCATCTGGAAGATCAGCGCCGCGGTGTTGGCGGCGTTGGCGATCGAATCGCGCTCGCCCTCGAGCAGCGCCTTAAGCTGGGCGGCGAGGTCGCGGTAGAACGCGGCCTTGTCCGACGTGTCGATGGCCTTGGCCGCACACATGGCTGGTCTCCGTACTCAGAATCGCGGTTGCGTTTCCGCAAGCTCTCTGCACCAAACGACCACCGGACGATACTAGCTTGAATTCCAGTCGCCGCGAAACTCGGAAGAAGATGCCCTGTCCGACACTCGGCAGCACGGCACGTCCATCGAACCGTGCTGCCTTGATCAAGAAGGCAAGTCCATCAGCCGGCGGGTTTGTACGCGCCGGCAGCCTTGTTGGCAGCCGCGAGCACTGCCTTCATGTCGAGTTCTTCCAGTACAACCATCTCGGTCAGCGAGCCGCTTGCTCGCACCGCAAGGGACATGCCAATCCCGGCTGACTGGTCCGGCACCTCGCCATTGACGACGACGTCATAGATGCCGCGCGTGAACATCACGCTGGCCACCTTGCCGCCAACGCTTTCAAAAAGCGCCTTGACCGCAGCCTGCCTGTCCGAGCCTTGCATCAATCCTTTGGCGGCATGAGGCGCATAGTTTGCCAAAATAGTCACTTTCATGGGTATTTCCTCCAAATGTCACTGTCTCGTGGCTGCTCCATAATTCGAGCGGCACGGAGTGATTTTTTCGGTAACAATTGCAGGCGCCCTTGGACGCGTTGGCGGCCGAGGGCCTACTGCCTGAGAAATATGCGCCTTAGCTAATATAATGACAATACTAGACAGGCCGATGGCGGCCACCGGGATTGCGGAGGTCATCCGGCTGGATCACGGCTCGGCCAATGGCGTCGAGCTCGAGCCGGAAAGTGGCGGCGGTGCCGCAGAATCACATCGGGCGTTTGGGTTCGCTCTTTGATGGCGTCGCCGTGTTGGAATCAAATTTCTTGTGCTTGTCGGCGGCAATCCTGCGGATGCGGTCGAAGCGGCTTTCCTCGGTTTTTTCGGTCGTGACGACCGTCTCTGGCTTCCGCACGAACGTGATCATGGATCCGTCTCCTGGGCTAGAGGCCTGCACGCCGGGAGAAAATACCCCCGGCGGTAGTTATCCAGGCTCCAATGAAGAGCCGGGGCTGATTCAGGTCAGGCCTGAAAGTGACTTCTATGAAGCCACCTTCGCAGGCCGACTGAATCTTTAGTAGCCGCCCATGCCGCCGCCTGCCGGTGCGGCATCCTTGGCCGGGATGTCGGAGATCATCGCCTCGGCGGTGATCAGAAGGGCGGCGATTGAGCCGGCATCCTGAAGTGCGGTGCGCACCACCTTCGCCGGATCGACGATGCCTGCCTTGATCATGTCGACATACACCTCGTTCTGGGCGTCGAAGCCCTGATTGTGGTCCTTGCTGTCGGTGAGCTTGCCGACGACGATCGAGCCTTCGACGCCGGAATTCTCGGCGATCTGGCGGATCGGCGCTTCGAGCGCGCGTAGCACGATCGAGATGCCAGCGGTGACATCGGCATTGGCGCCATTCAAGCCGGCCAGTGCCGACCTGGCACGCAGCAATGCCACGCCGCCGCCAGGCACGATACCTTCTTCAACCGCCGCACGCGTCGCGTTCAGAGCGTCGTCGATGCGGTCCTTCTTTTCCTTCACTTCCGACTCGGTGGCGCCGCCGACACGGATGACGGCAACGCCGCCGGCGAGCTTGGCCAGCCGCTCCTGCAGCTTTTCTTTGTCATAGTCCGAGGTGGTCTCCTCGATCTGGCCCTTGATCTGGGCGACACGCGCCTGGATGGTCTCCTTGGTGCCGGCGCCGTCGATGATCGTGGTGGTGTCCTTGTCGATCAGCACGCGCTTGGCGCGGCCGAGCATTTCGATGGTGACATTCTCCAGCTTGATGCCGAGATCGTCCGAGATCATCTGGCCGGCGGTGAGCACGGCGATGTCTTCCAGCATCGCCTTGCGGCGGTCGCCGAAGCCCGGCGCCTTGACGGCCGCGACCTTGAGGCCGCCGCGCAATTTGTTGACGACCAGCGTGGCCAGAGCCTCGCCCTCGACGTCCTCGGAGATGATCAGCAGCGGCCTGCCGCTCTGCACCACAGCTTCGAGGATCGGCAGCATCGCCTGTAGATTGCCGAGCTTCTTCTCGTGGATGAGCACGTAAGGCTCTTCCAGTTCGACGCGCATCTTGTCGGCATTGGTGACGAAATAGGGCGAGAGATAACCACGGTCGAACTGCATGCCCTCGACGACGTCGAGTTCGGTCTCCGCGGTCTTGGCTTCCTCGACGGTGATGACGCCGTCATTGCCGACCTTGTCCATCGCCTTGGCGATCATCTCGCCGACGCTGGCATCGCCATTGGCGGCGATGGTGCCGACCTGTGAGATCTCAGCCGACGACTTGACCTTCTTGGCCCGCGCCTGGATTTCCTTGACCACGGCGGAAACCGCCTGGTCGATGCCGCGCTTGAGGTCCATCGGGTTCATGCCGGCGGCGACCAGCTTGGCGCCTTCGCGCAGGATCGAGGCGGCCAGCACCGTTGCGGTGGTGGTGCCGTCACCGGCGAGGTCGTTGGTCTTCGAGGCCACTTCGCGCACCATTTGCGCGCCCATGTTCTCGAACTTGTCGGCAAGCTCGATTTCCTTGGCGACGGTGACGCCGTCCTTGGTGATGCGCGGCGCGCCATAGGCCTTGTCGATGATGACGTTGCGGCCCTTGGGACCGAGCGTGACCTTCACAGCATTGTTGAGGATCTCGACGCCGCGCAGCATGCGGTCACGCGCATCGGTGGAGAATTTGATTTCCTTGGCAGACATGATTTTTATCCAGTTCGTTCGGAGAAAATGGGATCAGGCGGCCTTCTTGGCAGCCACGGTCTTGTCGGTGACGCCCGTCTCGCTCTTGTCGATGACGCCAGTCTCGCTCTTGTCGATGACGCCCATGATGTCGGCTTCCTTCATGATCAGAAGGTCCTCGCCGTCGATCTTGACCTCGGTGCCCGACCATTTGCCGAACAGGATGAAGTCGCCGGCCTTGACGTCGAGCGCAACAAGCATGCCATTTTCGTCGCGTGCGCCAGGCCCAACGGCGATGACTTCGCCTTCCTGCGGCTTTTCCTTGGCATTATCGGGAATGATGATACCGCCCTTGGATTTGATATCGCCTTCGGCGCGACGAATGACGACGCGGTCGTGGAGTGGCCGAAATTTCATGGGAACTTTCTTTCTGGGGCCGGCACAGGCGGCCACGCCCCTCCTCTATAAACGCGTTGGCACTCGATAGATAGGAGTGCCAAAAATTATTCGCGACCGAAATTAAATAATCAAAAGTATTATTTCGGCAGCCGGTTTCGTGATATCGCCGATTGGTCAAATATTTCAAAAGATTGAATTTTGCCGATCGAGTGCCTATTTATCGGACAAGTTCACTTTCACGATTTCAGGCATAAGGGAGATTTTTACGATGGCCGAAGGTAATCAGACGATCATGGAAAAAGCTGAAGCCCGCTTTGTCGACAAGCAGAAGAAGACAGCGGAGAAAAACAAGGCAACCGCCGAATACATGTCCGAAGCGAGGGCCCGGGAGATCAAGACGGCAAGGCTCAGGGAGTTGCGGCTGGCCAAGGAAGAGGCCGACCGCGTCGCCGAGGCCCTCAATCCGACGCCGAAAAAGAAGCGGGTGACCAAGAAAGCCTAAGCAATTCCGCAGCGGTTCTCCGACCGGAATTGCGCCAGAACAAGGGAGCAAGACATGAGTCTCACCTTCCCCAACCGCAGCCGCAGCTATGACGAAGCCGGCCGGCGGATCCGTTTCGTCGGACATGACGGCATGTTCCAGATCTCCTTCTCGGTCGCCGCCGACGCCATGGCCAAGATGCGGCCGGGAACTGCTGCCGATGAAGCCGGCTACCTCGCCACATTCGACACCGAGAGCAGCGCCATCCGCGAGGTGGCATCGAAGGCCTACGACCGCACCCACAAGAGCATGTATGTGCTGACGGCAGCCGATTTCGGTTGATCAGCCGAGGTCCATCTTCTCGACCATCGTGCGTATCTTTTCAGCCTTTTCGAAATGGTCGAGGCGGTGGGTTCTGATCCACCATTCGGCGGCTTCCATCAAGAGTTCGGGGTCGTGGTTCCTGTTGGCGAAGAACGCATAGAACGACACGCCGACGCCGGTCCCTTTTTCCGAGAGCTTGCGGTCGCAGACCTCCAGTATCTTCTGCTTCAGGCTGGCTCTCACGGGAATCCCTTGATTTGCTGTGCGCGGGCTGTCGCAGGCGAAAGTCGATACGGGATCAGGGCTTGCGCTCGGCCCGTTCGCGGCGTTTGACGTCGCGGACATTCATCTGCACGACCATGTCCTCGGCCTCACGCGGGCCCATCCCGACCATCACCTTTTGCCGGACCACGGCAGGCTGGCCGGTGAAGACGTCGATGATGCTCCAGCTTTGTGGAAGCTCCATGCGCAGCGTGTAGCGGTTGGCCATCTCGATCAGCCCTGCATCATGAAAAACACGGCGCCCAGGATCAGCACCGTCCAGGCGATGACCGACAGTTTCAGCACCATGCCGCCATGCGCGGCCAGAAACTCCCGCAGGCGCGACACGACACCTGTCGACCGGACCGGCGCCGCCGCGAAGGCGACAGAGGCCTTGAGGCCCAGTTTTCCAAAGACAGGCAGCAGCGACGGTTCACGCACGAAAATGACCTCGAATATCGGGAAGAGCGGAGCAAGGACGCTCACGCCTCTTCCATAGCACTCTTTTCGCGATCGCCCTGCATGCCAAATGAAAATAGGCGCCACCGATTGCACTGGTGAAAGACGTGACGGGCGACAGCTTCCGACCGCCGCCGCGAACCGGAACATGCCCGGTTGGCGGCGCCCTTCATCATGCATATTCCAAACACGCAAGGAGCAGCGCGGGGTTCGTGAACGGGTGATGCGGCGAATTCCAAACCTGAAGTCATTGCCTGTCCAGGCCACTTTTCCGCTTGAACGACCATCAGATCTGGCTTAGCCTTGGTTTGAGAAAAGGTTTTTCCAAACATTTCCGATCGGGCTTGGCCATGTGCCGGGCCTCGCTCGGACCAGCAAGAGAAAACCTTTTCCCAGCTAAGGATTCTCTGCGCGATGGCATCGGACGATCTGCCTGTCCCGGTCTTTTCCAAGCCAGTCACCTTGCGTGACGTGGCGGCGCAGGCTGGCGTCAGCGTCGCCACCGCCTCGAAGGCGCTCAACGACCAAGGGCGGATGACCGCCGAGACGCGCGAACGCATTCGCGAGACGGCCCGCCGGCTCGGCTTCCGGCCCAACAGCCTGGCGCAGAGCCTGCTCAGGCGGCGCAGCTTCACCGTCGGCCTGCTTACCAATGATACTTATGGCCGCTTCTCGCTGCCGCTGATGTCGGGCATTTCGGACGCGCTGGTCGACAATGGCGTCTCGGTGTTCCTGTGCAATGTCGAGGAGGATCCGCGGCTGGGCCAGATGCATGTCGACGCCATGCTCGACAAGCGCGTCGACGGCATCATCGCCACCGGCAAGCGCATCGACCGCCATCTGCCCGTCGACCTCGGCAATCTGCGCGTCCCGGTGATCTATGCCTTCACGCAGCCCGATCCCGACGCGATCGCCTTCGTCTCGGACGACGCCGACGGCGCCAGGCTGGCGGTCGAGCATCTGTTCCGGCTGGGCTGGAAGCGCATCGCCCATGTCACAGGACCGGCGAGCTTTGCCGTGGTGCATGCGCGGGCGCAGGCTTACCGCGACGTGCTGATCGAAAACGGCCTGCCGGTCACCGAGCCGCTGCTCGGCTCCTGGTCGGAAGCCTGGGGCCATCGGGCGGTAGCGCAACTGTTCGACGGCAAAAGCGAGAGGCCGGACGCCGTCTTTTGCGGCAACGACCAGATCGCGCGCGGCGTCATCGATGCCTTGCGCGAACGGGGCCTTGGCGTCCCCGGCGATGTCGGCGTCATCGGTTTCGACAATTGGGAGATCGTGGCCGAGGCGACACGCCCGCCGCTGACCTCTGTCGACATGAACCTGGTCGCACTCGGGCGCGAGGCCGGGCTGACCCTGCTTTCGCTGGTCGGCGGCAAGCCCGCCGCACCGGGCATTCGAAAACTGCCGTGCCGGCTGGTGGTGCGGCAGTCATGCGGCCATCCGCTGGATGGCTGAAGACGAAGCGCCGCGTGATCGGCGCCAAGCCGCGAACCGCGGCCAACCAAGGAGGAGGAGAACATGAGGAACCTGATTGCCAAACTGACCCTGGCCGCTGCCGTTCTGGGTAGTGGTCTCGGCACTGCCGCCGCCGAGACGGCCAACATCTGGGTGCGCGCCGACGGCTCGAATTTCATGCCGAGGATCGTCGACGCCTACAACAAAGCGCACACCAACCAGGTCAAGCTCGACATCATCCCCAATGCCGAGATCATCCCGAAATATGGTGCAGCGGCCGCCGGCGGCACGGCGCCCGACGCGCTGTCGCTCGACCTGATCTACACGCCGTCCTTCGCCGCTGCCGGCCAGTTGGAGGATATCACCGACTGGGCCAAGTCCCTGCCCTATTTCGCTAGCCTGTCGCCGGCGCATGTGAAGACCGGCACCTACAAGGATCACATTTACGGCCTGCCCTTCTCCGCCGACGCCTCGGTGCTGATCTGGAACAAGAAGCTGTTCAAGCAGGCCGGCCTCGATCCTGAAAAAGGCCCGGCGAACTGGGCCGAGATCGCGGCCGACGCCGAGAAGGTCAACGCGCTCGGCGGCAACATCAAGGGCTTCTACTTCTCCGGCAATTGCGGTGGCTGCAACATCTTCACCTTCACGCCGCTGATCTGGGCGTCGGGCGGTGACATCCTCTCGGAAGACGGCTCGAAGGCGACGCTGGATAGCCCGCAATTGCGCGGGGCCATCGATCTATACCGCTCGATGGTCAAGAAGGACCTGGTACCGGCAGGCGCGCAGACCGACACCGGCGCCAACTTCTTTGCCGCCTTCGCCGCCGGCAATATCGGCATCTCGCCGTCCGGCGCCTTCGCCATCGGCGCGCTCAATACCCAGTATCCCGATATCGACTACGGCGTCACCTTCCTGCCGGGCAAGGATAGCGGCTGGTCGTCCTTCGCCGGCGGCGACAATTTCGTTGTCACCAAAGGCACCACCAAGCTGCCCGTGGTGAAGGAGTTCCTCGATTTCGCCTACTCGCTCGAGGGCCAGACGATCCTCGCCAAATACGGCAGCCTGCCGGTGCGCGGCGACATCGCCAAGGAAGCGCTGAAGGATCTCGATCCGCGTTACCAGATCGCCGCCGAAGCCATGGCCAAGGGCCGCACGCCCTATTCGGTGGTGTTCAACGACCTGATCAACTCCGCCAACGGGCCGTGGACGCAGATGATCAACGAAGTCTTCTTTGGCGACGACGTCGATGGCGCCATCGCCAATGCGCAGGAGACGATGCAGTCGATCATCGACCAGGCGCCGCAGAAGTAAGCGCCGCCCCACCTCCCCCTCGAGGGGAGGTCGGACCGCAGGTCCGGGTGGGGTCGTCTCGGCAGTGCTCGACGTTTTCTTGATGTCGGCGCACTGCAGAGAGGACCCCACCCCCAGCCTTCGGCCGGACCCTCCCCTCAAGGGGGAGGGGGACGCAGCGCTAACGGAAGAGCAGCCATGACCGTCATCACCGCAGCAACCCCTGCCCCAACCCGCAAACGCGCCGGCGCCAGCCGCCGGCAGTGGATCGGCTTGCTCTACGTCGCGCCGGCCGTCGCGCTGGTCGTCGTCTTCTTCTTGATCCCGCTCGGCATGACGGCTTGGATGTCGCTGCACAACTGGCCGCTGATGGGCGAGCACAGCTTTATCGGCTTCGGCAACTATGTCGCCATCCTGCGCGACACCAGGTTCTGGAACGCGCTGCGCTTCACCGCCTACTACACCGTGATCGTCACCATCGCGATCTTCGTGGTGGCGTTTCCGCTGGCGCTGTTCGTCGAACGGCCACGGCCGCTGACCAATCTCTACCGGACCATGTTCTTCATGCCGGCGGTTGTCGGCTTCGCCTCGGCCAGCCTGCTTTGGTCGTGGCTCTTGAACGTCGATTCCGGCCTGTTCAGCCCGGCTGCCTACGATCTCGGCCTGATCGACAAGAAATTCAACCTGCTGGCCACCTTCCAGCCGGCCTTCTGGTCGATCATCGCCATGGTCGTCTGGAAGGTCGCCGGCTTCACCATGATCATTCTGATGGCCGGCCTGCAATCGATCCCGCAGGACCTGCAGGAGGCCGCCGTCATTGACGGCGCCGGGCCGTTCGCCAGGTTCAGGGCAATCACCTTGCCGCTGATGCGCCGCACGCTGGCGCTGGCGCTGATCCTGTCGGTCGCCGGCTCGATCCTTGCCTTCGATCAGTTCTACATCATCCTGCGCGGCGGCCCGCGCAACCAGACGCTGACGGCGGTCTACTGGATCTTCAACCAGTCCTTCGTGTCGTTCAAGCTCGGCTATGGTGCAGCACTCTCGATGGTGCTGCTCGTCGTCCTAGTGGCGCTCAGCCTCGTCCAGCTGTGGCTGCTGCGCAAGCCAGAGGGGCTCGACTGATGGCGCAGGCCGCTTCCCGCAACCGCCGGCTCCTGGCCCGTATCGGCGAGCATTCGACCGGCATCGTCGCCTCGGTGCTGTTTGCCGCGCCGATCGTCTGGGCGGTGCTGTCGGCGTTCAAGCCAGCGGCCGAAGCGCGCCTGCCGCCGCTGCCGCCCTGGCCGACGTCAGGCTTCTCGCTGGAGAACTATGCCACGCTCAACAGCTTCGGCGACGGGCTCTGGGTCTCGGCGCAAAACAGCATCTACGTCTCGGTGATGACCGTGCTGCTGTCGGTCGCCGTCAGCGTGCTGGCCGGCTACGGCTTTTCGCGGTTCCGGTTTCCGTTCAAGGACCTGTTCTTCATCCTCATCCTGTCGACGATCATGATCCCGTTCCAGTCGATCCTGACGCCGATCTTCCTGGTGCTGACCAAGCTTGGCCTGCACAACACGCTGACCGGCCTGGTCGGCGTCTATGTGACGCTGCAGCTGCCGTTCTCGATCTTCATGATGCGCAACGCCTTCGACGCGGTGCCGCGCGAGATCGAGGAAGCCGCGCGCATGGACGGTGCCGGCAATCTCACCATGCTTGTGAAGGTGATGCTGCCGCTGGTCTGGCCGGGTGTCGTCACCATCGCGCTGTTTGCCTTCCTCGGCGCCTGGAACGAATTCCTCGCAGCCCTCGTGCTGATGACCGACCAGTCCAAATTCACCCTGCCGGTGATGATGACCGCCCTGCAGTCGGGCCGCTTCGGCGCCATCGACTGGGGCGCGGTACAGGCGGGCGTCACCGTGATGATGGTGCCCTGCCTCATCCTGTTCCTGGTCCTGCAGCGCTTCTACATCCGCGGCCTGATGGCCGGGGCCATCAAATAGACAGACTGAATGGAGTGAGCACATGACCGCATCGCCATCCGCAAAAACCGGAAAACCAAAGCTCGCCTTCCGCCCGCTGCCGGTGCCGCAGGTCGACGTGCACGGCTTCTGGGGCGACCGCGCCGACGCAGTGGCCACGCGCACCGCCGACATCCTCTACGACCGCTGCGTGGAAGCCCGCATGCTGGAGCAGATCGACCCCGACCGGCCCTCGCCCGGCGTCGTCATTCCTTTCCACTCGCCCTCGCCCGACGAAGCCGACCGCCAGGGCGCGGAATTCACCGGGTCGACGGTTACCACGCAGATGTTCTGGGATTCCGATCTTGGCAAGACGATCGAGACCGCGGCCTATTCGCTCTACCGGCGCAAGAACCCGGAACTCGAGAAAAAGATCGATGCCGTCATCGACATGTACGGCAAGCTGCAGCAGGAGGACGGCTATCTCTCGAGCTGGTACCAGCGCATCCAGCCCGGCAAGCGCTGGACCAACCTGCGCGACTGCCATGAGCTCTATTGCGCCGGCCACCTGATCGAGGGTGCGGTCGCCTATTACCAGGCGACGGGAAAACGCAAGCTGCTCGACATCATGTGCCGCTATGCCGACCATATCGCGTCGGTGCTCGGCCCCGAACCCGGTAAGAAGAAGGGCTATTGCGGCCACGAGGAGATCGAACTGGCGCTGGTCAAGCTGGCGCGGGTGACCGGCGAGCGGAAATACATGGATCTTGCCAAATATTTCATCGACCAGCGTGGCCAGCAGCCGCATTATTTCGACGAGGAGGCGCGCGCCCGCGGCGCCGACCCGAAGGCCTATCATTTCAAGACCTACGAATACAGCCAGTCGCACATTCCAGTGCGCGAGCAGGACAAGGTCGTCGGCCATGCGGTCAGGGCGATGTACCTCTATTCCGGTATGGCCGACATCGCCACCGAATATGGCGATGACAGTCTGCGGACAGCGCTCGACCTTCTGTGGGATGATCTCACCACCAAGAGCCTCTACATCACCGGTGGACTAGGCCCATCTGCGCATAATGAGGGCTTCACCAGCGACTACGATCTGCCCAACGAAAGCGCCTATGCCGAGACCTGTGCCGCGGTCGGGCTGGTGTTCTGGGCCAGCCGCATGCTCGGCATGGGGCCGAACGCGCGCTACGCCGACATGATGGAACGCGCCCTCTACAACGGCTCTATCTCGGGCCTGTCGCTCGACGGCTCGCTGTTCTTCTATGAAAACCCGCTGGAAAGCCGGGGCAAGCACAACAGGTGGAAATGGCACCGTTGCCCCTGCTGTCCGCCCAATATCGGGCGCATGGTCGCCTCGATCGGCAGCTATTTCTACAGCTTGGCCGACGATGCCTTTGCCGTGCATCTCTACGGCGACTCGACCGCCCGCTTCGACATATCAGGCGTGCCGGTGAGCCTGACGCAGGCAAGCCGCTATCCCTGGGACGGCGCCATCGAGATCACGATCGAGCCGCGGGCGCCGGTTGCGTTCACACTGCACCTGCGCATCCCGGCGTGGAGCACCGGCGCCGAGCTCAAGGTCAATGGTGAGGCGGTCAAGCTGGCGGATACCACCAGCGACGGCTACGCCGCGATCCGGCGGACATGGAAGAAGGGCGACCAGGTGCGACTCGATCTCGAAATGCCGATCGAGCGGCTCTACGCCAACCCGCAGGTGCGCCAGGATGCCGGCCGCGTCGCGCTGTCGCGCGGTCCGCTGATCTACTGCGTCGAGGCGACCGACAATGACAGCCAGCTGCATCGCCTGACACTGCCGAGGGCGGCCGGCGTCGAAGCACAGCACCGGCCGGAGCTTCTTGGCGGCGTGGTGACGCTGTCGGCCGTCGCCCGATCGGACGAAGGTGATGGCTGGCAAAGCGGGCTCTACCGGCCCGAGCCGCCGGCGACCTCCGAGACGCGCCTGACCGCCATCCCCTATTTCGCCTGGGACAACCGCGAAGCCGGCGAGATGCTGGTGTGGCTCAGGGACGGGTGAACGATGTTTGGTGTATTGGCGGTCGCAACAGCCGCGGTTCCAGGCTTGTGGTCCACATAGCGCAGGCGCAGGCGCAGGAATGGCGCTTCGATGCATGTGTAGCTGAAATGGCCGATTGGAATTGTCGCCACGAAGCAGAGCCCGGACCAGAGGCACGCAACATAGAAATTGCTGATGCTCATGACATTCGTGTCTATGAACGCAGCCAGCTGCATGATGAAGAACGGGTGCAGAAGATAGATCGAATAGCTGTAGGCCCCCGCCTTCTCCAGGATCTTGAAGGGCAGGCTTGTTCGCTTTCTCGAAAAGCTCGTGTCGTAGTAGGCGATACCGAACGAATAGGCTGCCGCTTCCAGGGTTGGCAAGATGATCCATATCCAATGGGGCGATGGATAACGTCCCAGTTGGTAAAATCCGCCGGCGGCATCGAACCACCAGAAGAACCCCGAAAATGCTATGAGAACGGCCAACGCCAACCAGTGCCGGTTCTTCGCGTGGGCACGCAGGTGGAAGGCAAGTATGCCGGCCAGAAACTGATCCACATGTCCTATGATGGTAAAGGACCCTGCCGACTGCATCTCGCCGATTTGCACATACAAGACCGACCTCAGCACAATGGCTACCGCGATGAACAGCAAGGGCGCGAACACAAACCGCCTGGATGCCATCAGTAAAAACGGCAGCAGCAGATAGAAGTGAGCTTCCACCGTTATCGACCAGCCGCCATTCGAAAGGGTGGGAAGAAGAACCCCCTCGCCAACCCCCGTGAAATACCCATCCAGGGACTGGCCGGCCAGGTACCTGCGGCAAGCCTCGATGCATATCACGACCAGCAGAAGCGGAAGCAGCCTGAGCGCCCTGTTGGCAAAGAAGGGCAGATAGTTGATCCGTTTTCCATCGAGGAGCTTGGCGAACAGGTAGCCGGAAAGCGCCATGAACAGTGAAACGCCGGTGTGCCCTTCATCCAGAAAGCTGAAGATAGGAAGAGCCGGCACGAAGCCATATGGCACTGGGCCTTCGGGAGACTCATGAAGGAAATGCCAGGTGAAGACCAGAAAGGCCGCAAGGCCCCGAATATGATCCAGCGCTGGATAATGCTCTCCGGTGGAGGATCTCATAGCTGGCCCACGCGCACCGTGTCCTGCGCCGGTGTTCAAGTCATCGTAGGGACAGAAACTATTTTCAATTCATTAAATTTCTTGCTGCCGCAGCCTCCGAAATCAGAGCTTTGCTTTCGCAAGGTGCTTTAACCTTCAAGCATCCTTAGCCTGTACGCCTCGGATCTCCTCGGCCACCAGTTCCTGCAACCGCCACAGATTGCGATCGCGGATGCCGTAGGTTTCGAGATGGCGGATCGTCTCGAACAGGTACTCGGCACCCGACCCCCAATGGCCGACCGCTGTCGCCAGCGTCGCCGCGATCGCCTGCTTGTCGAGCTTGCCGGCATAGCGCGGATTGGCGGGATCGACGACGAAGCCGAGCGCGCGGCACAGGCCGCTTTCGGTCCTGACCTGCAGCCAGCGCGGCACGTTGACGGCCGGCAGGATGGTCATCTCGCGGCGCAGCAACGCTTCGAGATTGGCCGCGATAGGTTTGGCGATCTCGAACATCATGCCCCGGCACTGGCCGCCACGGTCGAGCGCCATCATCAGGCCGGGCCGCTCGACCGTGCCGCGAAAACGCTGCACCGTAAAGCAGAACGACCGGTGCCAGCCGGTCGCTACCGCGCGTTCCCCACCCCACACCTCGCCGGTGGGTTTCCAAAGCAGCGAGCCATAGGCAAAGAGTTTCAGCGGTCCGGCTGGAGCTGTGGCCAGCACCTCGTCGCGGATGCGCGCATAGTCCGCATCGGTCATATAAACCATGCCCGGTGTCGGCCCGGCATCCTCGACCGCGCGCATGGTGTGAGCAACCAGCGCCTCGGTCAGCGCCATCGGCGCCTTGCGCGGCGGTGCGGCAGAAATCGGCTTGTTCATTCTCGCGCCTCAGGCATGGCCGCCATGTTGCCCAAGGCAACGAGATTCTCAAGATCCATGTGACCGGCGCGAATTCGGCCAATCCCCGAGGAACTCAGGTCGGTTGTCGGGCGGGCGCGAACGCGCTCGCCCGGCTGATCTATTCTAGTGTTTGGTGCTCCCGCCGCCGATGGGGATGCGCTTTGTCCTGCTCTGCGCCTTCTCGGACTTCGGCAAAGTGACGAACAGCACGCCGTTGCGGAAATCGGCTGCGACCTTGTCTTCTTCGACTTCGAAGCCGATCGGAATGCGACGTTCGAAGCGGCCGTAGAACCGCTCGGAGAACTGACGTTCCTTGTCGTCGGTTTCGGCGTGTTTTTCACCGCGCAACGTCAGGACGCCGTCATCGAGCAACACCTCGATGTCCTTATCCTCCATGCCGGGTATCTCGGCCGTCACACGGATCTCCTTGTCCGTTTCGGAGATTTCCACGCTGGGCCAGCTACCGCCGGCCGAAGAGAACATGGACGGAAGCCGTGCACCGAAGCCGCGAAACATGTCGTCGACAAGGCGGTTCATCTCGCGATGCAGGCTCATGAACGGGTCCTGGTCGCGGTCGCGAAAGAGGGTCGGAGCCTGGTTGGTGTCGCGGCTCCATGGCATTAGATCACGAATGGTCATTGCATTTGCTCCTTTCTTGATCCTGGTTCGTTTACATGCTCTTTGCCATGCTCCGGGGACAATGCGCCGTCTGACCCAGACCCCATTTGCGCTTGCTGTTTTCGCTCCCTTCTGCTCCGATCCGCTCCACCTGGGAAACACCCTGGACCGGGTCTCGCGCCTTCATCGCCTCCGGCACTTGGTGTCGGGTTCGATGGTCGTAACGCCATCGGCCAACGCGGGCGCCGCCATGAAGCCGGCCCCCGCGTCGGCACCGGTATGATCGATTTGGGGTTCGTCGCGGTGGGGTCAAGACCCGACAATGAAATGTGATCGTTGAACTGCGGCGGTGACCGCCACGCCGGCGCAGCGTGGCGGTCACCAAGCGGTGGAGGCGGCCGGCCAATGCGAAATCCGGACGTCGCGGAACGAGATCAAGTCTGAGGCGTTTCAGTTGGTTGGAGGGCGTTATGAATGATGCGCCGGCAACGCCCATCGGCAGATCGCTTTCGCCAGGCGAACTGGTTACCGTGATGTCGCATTTCCACCGCGCGGAGATTGCGCGCATGGCCGGTTGGCGCGACCGCCTCGACCGTACGAGCAATTGGGCGATCACCGTTGTCGCCGCCATGCTGTCGGTGTCGCTGTCAACGGCCAGCGCCCATCACGGCGTGCTGCTTTTCGCCATGCTGCTGGTGCTCCTTCTGTTGTGGATCGAGGCGCGTCGCTACCGGTTCTTCGATGTCTATCGCGCCCGCGTGCGCCAGTTCGAGCGCCACTATTTCGCGCAGATCTTCTCGCCGCAGCCGGACTTCGCTTCCGACTGGCTGCTGATCGTTGGTGAAAGCTTGCGCGCGCCGAAATTCCTGGTCTCGCAAAGAGTGGCGCTCGCGCGGCGTTTGCGCCGCAACTACCTGCATATGATGCTGATCCTGTTCCTCGCCTGGATCCTCAAACTGTCGACGCCGAGCCTGATCGACCAAGCTGTGCCGGTCGGCTTCGTCAGCACATTGCGCGAGGCCGTCAGCGCCGCTGCCCTCGGTCCCATTCCGGGCGCGGTCATTGTCGCCGCGGTTGCGCTCCTCTACGCAGGCCTGTTGATGGCTGCCTTCCTGACGCCTGGCGACGATGGCGAACTCTCTTTCGGCGACGTTCATGTGTAGAACGAGCCGGTTGAAGAAAATCATTTTCAAACAGTGGGATAAAGCCCCGACCTGATTCAGGTTCCGAACGGGCGCTGCGCTTCCGCTCGCCGCCCGATGCCATCTCTATCCAACGCTGCCGGTTATCGCAGGCGGCACGGCAAGGCGGCAAGACCACCTCCGTCTCGCATCGGCGCGAGGAAGCCATGCTGAAGGATATTGCCGATCTGGCCGTTCGCTATGGCGTGCAAGTCGACACCGCCATCCGCACCCGCGCCACGCCTGACAAGGCGATCGCCAGGGAAGTGGCCAAGGGTGCTGCCATGGTGGTGATGGGTGTCACGCAAAGGCCGGGCGAAGAGCTGTTCTTCGGCGATACCGCGACGGCGGTGCTTGACGCCGTCACCTGCCCGGTCGTGCTGCTGGCCAGCGATCGCATCCGCTCCGCGGAGGCCAGGGCAGAGGTGGTTACCGAGATCGGCGCCTGATCTACCCTTTCACAGGAGACCGATTTTCGAGCCTAGAGGCCGAAGAACTGCTTGCCGATCATGTAGCCCAGCGCCGCCACGACCAGTGGGAACAGCGCCGGTGCGGCCTTGCTGAACACGGAGACCTTGGCGTCCTTTGGCGGCATATAGCGTGCGTTGCCGAGATTCTTGGTCATGGCTTGCCCCAGATTCGAATGGATCATTAGCAAATGCTGATTTACAGCATGGGCGCCTTAACGGCTTGCAAAGAAATTAGATCGAATAGCCGACCATTGGGCGGGGGCGCGAGGTTGAACAGCGCATGCCATGCGGGCGCCAGCCGAACAGGTTGCGAGGCGCCTTAAAAAATTCGAGAGCCGATGTCGGACTGGCCACGCCTCGTTCGTCCTTGGGGTACCGAATAGCAATCATGAAAGGATCCAGAAATGCCCGGCACCGTACGTTTGCATCGCGTTCTGACGACCAGCCCGGAAAAAGTCTATCGCGCCTTCGTTGAAGCAGACGCGCTGGCGAAGTGGCTTCCGCCGAACGGCTTCACCTGCACTGTCCATCACCTCGAGGCAAAGGTCGGCGGCACGTTCAAGATGTCCTTCCGCAATTTCACGACCGGCGACGGCCATTCCTTCGGCGGCGAGTATCTCGAACTCGTTCCGGGCGAACGCTTGCTCTACACCGACAGGTTCGACGACCCCAATCTGCCCGGCGAGATCCAGGTGAGCGTCGTCTTGAAAAAGGTGTCGGTCGGCACCGAGATCGACATCACCCAGACCGGCATTCCGGACGTCATTCCGGTCGAGGCCTGCTACCTTGGCTGGCAGGAGTCGCTCAGAAACCTGGCAAGGCTCGTTGAACCCGAGATCAATCAATAGTCTGGAGCGCAGCACCAGCGGCGACCGCGATCGAGGGTTGACCGAACGATGGTGCGCGGGAATCCTTCGCGGTCAAAGGGAGGTGTTTCATGCGATGTTTGCTGCTCATGCTGTCCACTTTGGTCCTGGCCACATCGGCGGAGGCCAAAACCCTCTATTACGGCGGCAGGGCGGGCATGGAGGTCACGATCGTCAAGACATCCGGCATCGGATCCTCCCATGCCAGGATCGTGGCCAGGCATACGAGGCAGAATGCGATCGCCTTCTGCCGCGACTATGTTGGCAAGATGACCGAGGCGTGCATTGCCAAGGAGGTGCAGACGCCCTTGCACCTTGAGATATCAGCCAACTGCAGGACCGGCAGATTCACCACCTTCTACGGCGCGAACATGCTGTTCCAGGGGCGCAATCCCGATGCGGACGCGGCGACGGATTACCTGATATCAGACACCGACGAAAACGTGGTGCTGGATGGCTCTGGCGCTTCCGGATACGACTATACGCTAGACCAGTTCAAAGCCCTGTGCCCCAACCGCCTGCGCTAACGACCGCACGATCGGTGTTGGGGCACCTCAAGCGTCCATTGTTGGTAGATTGGAACGACACCTTGGAGATTGGAGAACATGGCCCTCAAGCGGATGGACAATGTAGGGATCGTCGTCGAAGACCTCGGAGTGACGATTGATTTCTTTCGCGAACTCGGCCTCGAACTCGAAGGTCGGGCCACGATCGAAGGAGAATGGGCCGGACGTGTCACTGGACTGGGCGATCAGCATGTCGAGATTGCCATGATGCGCGCACCGGATGGCCACAGTCGGCTCGAACTCTCCCGCTTCCTCGCGCCGCCTGTCGTCGCGGATCACCGGAACGCCCCGGTCAACGCCCTGGGCTACCTCCGCGTCATGTTCACCGTGGACGACATCGACGACACGCTCGAAAGGCTCCGCACGCGCGGCGCGCAGCTCGTAGGCGAAGTAGTCCGGTATAAAGACGTGTATCGGCTCTGCTACATCCGTGGGCCTGAAGGGCTTCTCATCGGACTAGCCCAGGAACTCAGCTGAGCGCACGAAGACAAATGGCGAAGAATGAATGCAGCGGAGGCCAAAAAGCATGACCCTGACCAACCGGGACATCGTCGAATTGACCGCGTGGCGGCGCCAGTTGCACCAGCAGCCGGAAATCTCGAATGAAGAGGAGAAGACGGCAAAAGAGGTCGTCGATTTCCTCGCCGATACCGGACCGGACAAGGTGCTGACTGGATTGGGCGGCCACGGCGTCGCGGCCATATATGACAGCGGCAGGGCGGGACCGACGGTGCTGTTCCGCTCGGAACTCGATGCCTTGCCGATCGAAGAACTTTCGGGCGTACCGCATTCGTCGCGCGTGCCCGGCAAGTCGCATATGTGCGGCCATGACGGACATACCGCGATCCTGGCGTCCCTCGGCCGCCAGCTCGGGCGCGAGAGACCGGCGAGCGGCCGCGTCGTGCTGATGTTCCAGCCGGCGGAAGAAACCGGCAATGGCGCGGCCGGCGTCGTCGCCGATCCCCGCTTCGGCGAGATCGCGCCGGATTTCGCTTTCTCGCTGCACAATCTGCCCGGCGTGCCGTTCGGCGAGGTGCGGCTCAAACCCGGCGTGGTCAACTGCGCCTCACGCGGCATGCGCATCGTGCTGGAGGGCAAGACCGCGCACTCGTCGATGCCCGAGACCGGCACCTCGCCGATGCTGGCGATCAGCCAGCTGATGCCGGCCCTGCCCGCGCTCGGGCGCGGAACCTTCGCCGACGACGATTTCTCCATGGTCACCGTCACCCATGCCGCGATGGGCGAAGCCGTGTTCGGCATTGCGCCGGGCCAAGCGCAAGTCTGGGCGACGCTGCGCACCCGCCGCGACGAGCGTATGGCAGACCTGTGCGCCGCCGCCGAGACGCTGGTCGCGAAGATTGCCGGCCAGCATGGTCTTTCCGCCCGGTGGGACTATCACGAAATCTTCGTCGCCAGCGTCAATGCACCGGACGCGGTGGAGCAGCTGCAACGCGCGCTCAACGAAGAGGGCGTCGCGCACGGCGAAGAAGCCTTGCCGATGCGCGCCTCGGAAGATTTCGGCCTGTTCGGCCACAGCGCTTCGTCGGCGATGTTCTTCCTCGGTGCGGGCGAGCGCCACCCTGCGTTGCACAATCCGGACTATGATTTCCCCGACGACCTGATCCCGATCGGCTCAAGGATCTTCATGCGCACGGCACGCAATCTTCTGGGCTGACCTCTGCCAGATCAACTCTGACGCGAAAGGAACACGCAATGCCAAGCATGCCAAAGAACACGATTTGCCTCTGGTTCGACAAGGACGCCGAGGCTGCGGCTCGCTTCTACGCAGAAACCTTTCCAGACACCAAGGTGGGTGCCGTTCACAGTGCGCCGAGCGACTATCCGTCCGGCAAGAAGGGCGATGTGCTGACGGTCGAATTCACCGTCGCCGGCATTCCTTGCATCGGATTGAACGGCGGCTCCGCGTTCAAACAGAGCGAGGCCTTCTCGTTCCAGATCGCCACCGACGATCAGCAGGAAACCGACCGCTACTGGAATGCCATTGTCGGCAACGGCGGCCAGGAGAGCGTGTGCGGTTGGTGCAAGGACAAATGGGGCGTGTCCTGGCAAATCACGCCACGCACGCTGACCGAAGCGATGGCGGCCGGCGGCGAGGAAGCCAAGCGCGCATTGATGCGATGATGAACATGAAGAAGATCGACGTCGCGGCGATCGATGCGGCGCGGCGCGGCTGACGCTCTTTCGCAGCTGAGTTTCTATCTGACCTTGATGACCACCTTGCCCTTGGCGCGTCCTGTTTCGACATAGGCCAGAGCCTCATTGGTCGCTTCGAACGGAAAGACCCGATCGACAACCGGGCGGATCGCTCCGGATTCGATGAGCGACGTGATCTTGCTTAGCTGGTCGCCCTGCGCCCACATGAAAAGGAACGAGAACTTCACGTCGCGGCGTTTGGCTTTGGCCCGGATCCCGCGGCTCAGAAAGCGCAGTACCAGTCGCAGCGCGACGTTCAGTCCCTTTTTCCGGGCGAATTCGGGATCCGGCGGACCGGAGATGGAGATCAACTTCCCACCCGGTTTCAGCACATTCAACGATTTTTCAAGCGTTTTGGCGTCCTGGCTGTTCAAGACGACGTCGTAGCCCGACAGGACCTTCTCGAAGTCATCTTTCCTGTAGTCGACGACGACATCGGCGCCGAGCCCCTTGACCAGATCGACACTTGCCGCGCTGGCGGTGGTGGCAACGGTTGCGCCGAGGTGCTTTGCCAGTTGGATGGCGAATGTGCCCACGCCGCCGGAGCCAGCCTGAATGAAGACCTTCTGTCCCTTCGCCAGGTTTGCCCTTTCGATGAGTGCCTGCCAGGCGGTCAGACCGACCAGCGGGATCGAGGCCGCCTCTTCCATGCTGAGGTTCTCAGGCTTCAAGGCCACGTCGCCTTCATCCATGGCGATGTATTCGGCGAATGTCCCGATCCGGCCATCGCGCGGCCGCGCATAGACATCGTCGCCGGGTTTGAACTTGCGGACCTTCGATCCCACGCGGACAACTGTCCCGGCCACGTCATGGCCCAGGATGAAGGGCCGGCGATAGGGCAGGATAAGCTTGAACTCTCCGGTTTTGACTTTGGAATCGAGGAGGTTCACCGCCGCGGCGTGGACCTCGACCAGGACATCGCTATCCCCGAACTCCGGCTCCGGTATCTCCGCCAATCGCAGAGTGCCCTTCTTGCTATACTTGTCGACAACGAATGCCTTCATGGCAGTGACTTTCTGAAAATTTTTGATGTTCCGGAACAAACCGCCCCCGGAAGAAAGGCATCAGGCATCGAGGAAGCCCAGGGCTTTCGGAACGAAATCAGCGTGGTTCTGGAAGACGCCGCCGTGCCCGGCATCCGTGTAGATCACCAATTGTGCCCCCGGGATCCGCCGGGCGAGGTCGAAGGTATTACTGCTTGGCACCATCTTGTCCTGGTCTCCGTTTGCCACCAATGTGGGAATGCGGATAGTGCCCAGATCTTGCGGCGCCTGCCGCCCATAGGCCTTGATCGCCTTGAGCTGCGCGCTGAACGCGGTCAGAGATACTGCTTTGTCACGGTTGGTCCTGCGCTCTTTCAGCCGTTCCAAGAATGCTGTCGCGGCGCGGTGCCCATTCAGCGTCGTTGTGAAAAAGAGATAGTATTTCGGATCCCGAAAAGTCAGTGCGCCCTTGATCATGTCCCTGATCGTCAACGGCGTCACCTTGTCGATGCCTTCGCCACCGGCCGGCCCGGTTCCGGCCAGGATGAGTTTACGCACAAGCCCGGGCTCGGTCAGCACAATCTCCTGCGCCACGAAGCCGCCAAGTGAAAAGCCGAAGAGATCGACTTCTTCGAACCCCAACGCCCGGATGAAGGCGACCGCATCCCGCGCCATCTCGGCAATGCTTGACGGCGTTTTGCCGCCCGAAGCGCCGATGCCTCTGTTGTCGAAGGCAATCACCGGACGGTTCGCGGCGAGGCCATCGACGATGCGTGGATCGAAATTGTCCAGTTGAGCAGCGAGATGGTTGAGCAGGATCACCGGTACGCCGGTCCTGGGGCCGAGCTCCCGGTAGACGAACGCCGTGCCGCCGACATCCACCGAACGCGTCGGCGTGTCCTGGAACGACGCCGGTGAGCGGGGCGACTGATTGAACCTATGCGTCGTGCCTGGCACCTCCGTCTTGTGGGGACTGGCCAATTGTGTCGTCGTTGCTAGGCGCATGTGCGTGATATCCTCTATCTGACTGTTCTTCAGACCGGCAGGCGGAACTGCTTGCGCAGGCTCTTGTCGAATATCCCCGCGGGGGCAAAGCGGCGCAGGAGGCTGACCTGGCGCGCGGCCTTGCCGGCGGTATAGCGCCGTCGCGGATTGGCATCGGTCGCCGCCTTGACGACCACCTGGGCCACCACTTCCGGTCGATCGGCTACAGGCATCACATCGCGAAGGAGCGCTTCGAGCCCGGCTCGCGCTCGATCGTATTCCTTCAACAGCGAATCCGGCTCGATTCCGTTCTGGTCGAAGACGGTACGCACGTATGCAGGTTCGATGATCGAGACGCGGATATTGAAGGCACGAACCTCGTGGTCGAGCGATTCCGAATAGCCCTCGAGCGCGTGCTTGACCGCCGAATAATACGCTGAATACGGGGCCGGCACGAGGCCCAGCACCGAGCCGATGTTGATGATGCGTCCCTCGCCGCGCCGCCGCATCGACGGCAATACCGCATTGGTCATGCGGATGACGCCGAACAGATTGACGTCGAACAGGGCCTGCACCTGTGCCACGGAGGATTCCTCGGCGCCTCCAAGCAGACCGACGCCGGCATTGTTGACCAGGAAGTCGATCCGGCCGGTCTGCGCGAGCACCGTTGAGACGAGTGCGGCGACGGCCTCACCGTCGGTCACGTCGCAAATCAGCATGGTTACCCCGTCCGGGCCGTTGGCCTTGCGGCGGCTCGTTCCGAAGACAGTGAACCCTGCCCGCACCAGCGCCTCGGCACTGGCGCGGCCAATGCCCGAGGAGGCTCCGGTAACGATCGCGGTTTTTCCGGAATTCATATTCATTTCGTGCTCCAAACTCATGGGGGCTAGCTTTTTTGCGCCCGTTGAATTACACTCATAATATCAGATTATGCTCATAATGCAATAGCAGAAAGGAATGGCAGCCATGCGTTACGAAAAGGGCCGGAAAGACGCGTCACGCAGCCGGATCATGGAGGTCGCCGCCGACCGCTTTCGCGGCGACGGCATAGCCGCGTCCGGACTTGCGACCATCATGAGCGCCGCCGGGCTGACGAACGGCGCGTTTTATCCCCACTTTCAATCCAAGGCGGAGCTTGTCCGCGAAAGCATCGCGGCGGCCATGGAGCTTCAGGCGCAGCAGCTGGCGGAAGCATTGGCCTCGGGTGGTCCGGAGATGGCCATAGAGGCGTATCTGTCGGCCGAGCATCGGGACAACCCGGGAAAGGGCTGCGCGTCAGCCGCGCTGCTGCCGGAACTCGCGCGTCAGCCACTTGAAACGCGCGAAGTCTATACCGACCGCTTGCTGGCTTTGGCGCACCAGTTGGCCGAGGCATTTCCGCAGGCCAAGGACCCGGAAGGCGTGGCGCTTGCTGTCTTTGCGACGCTCATCGGTGCGCTTCAAATGGCCCGCGCTATGAAAGGAACGGAATTGTCCGATCGCATCCTCGCGGCAGGCAAAGAGGCGGCGCGGACGCTGATCGAGCAGGGTTAAAGCGGCGAGCCATCTGTCACATTGGGCAAGAATTACGGCGACAGTGCACCATTTTCTTCCTTCTCGCCGCCCGCCTTGTTTTGACGGCTTTTCCCACTTGCTCGACGCAATGCGATCCAGAAATTCGCGGATGCCAAAAGGCACGACAGGTCGGCCGGCTAGATATCGAGAGCGACCATCATGCCGCGGACTTCGGCCATTTCCAGCAACAGGTCTTGCAGTCTTTCGTCCAGCGCGGCATCGGTCAGCGTCAGAAGCTCTGCAATGCTCTCGCTCATCGATATGACGGCGGCACCTGTCTTCTCGGCGAGCAGCCGTCCGATGGCCGCTCGGATCAGGTCGTCCTGATCAGACATTGTTTCACCTCCCAACACCTACAACCTCCCCTTGTTCCCCATGCCTCACCGTCGCTTTGGACGACAGAGCGCCATTTCCCTTACGGTATGATTTTTTGATGCGATCTCGGTTGGCTTTGCTCACGCCAGCAGGTCATCTGAAAGCGGCCGATCGTCTTCGTCGGTCCGCCAGTCGTTCAGCACCGACAATGACGGCAGCAGCGAGAAACCACCGAGATTCGACCGTTACTGGCAATTCCGTGAATGTGTCGAAAATCGAGAATGTGCCTGTTGGCTCTTCCAGGATTTCGAAACGCTCCATCCCAAACCTTCCCCTGCACAAAAGTAGCGACCAATGCCGATACCTCTAAAAGGTTCCGTCCGCGATATCTTTTTCGCGTCTTGGTTGTAGCGAATGCGGCAAGCCGGTCACGCCGCAGGGCTGCATCGCCAAAATCATTACGCACCATTTTAAATCTTGACGCGTGTCAATTTTTTCTGAAACATGCGGCAATGCTGGTATGGCATCGGCCGGCGCTCTGGGAGGAGCAATGCCTGACATCAAAAAGCGCCCGAACCGGGGCTGCGACCCGCACATCGCAGGGCGAGCAGCAACCTGTGGGCGGATCGTCGCGCCAAGCGTCGGGGCCGCTTACCCGCCGTCGGGCATTGCAGTGATGCAGCACATCGAACAATCAGGAGGAGGAAAAACCATGCGTGTGTTCAATTGCCTCAAACTCGGCACGAGCCTGCTTGGTGCAGGCATGCTTGCAACGGTCGTCTCAGCGCCCGCTCGCGCCGAGGACACGGCGAAAGTCGCGGCCATCGTCAAAGGCCTCGACAACCCGTTCTTCCAGACCATGCAGAAGGGCATCGAGGAGCAGGCCAAGGCGAATGGCGTCAATGTCACCGTCCAGGCCGCCGCCAATATGGGTGACGCCACCGGCCAGGCCGACCGCCTGACCGCCCTGGCCATGCAGGACTTCGATTGTTATCTGGTCAACCCGATCAGCGTTTCCAACCTCGTCCAGGCGCTGGTGCCGGTCGCGCAAAAGAAAAAGCCGATCGTCAACATCGACAGCACCATCGATCCCGAGCAGGCCAAGGCCGCGGGCTTTGCGGTCTCGACCTATATCGGCACCGACAATGTCGCCGCCGGCGCGCTGGCTGGCGAGGAAATGCTGAAGCTGGTGCCGAAGGGTGCCAAGGTCGCGCTGGTCGCCGGCATCGTCGGCGATGTCGGCTCCAACGCCCGCATCAAGGGTTTCAAGCAGGCCGTCGAAGGCAAGCTCGAAGTCGTGGTGATGGTCAGCGCCGACTGGGATCGCGAGAAGGCGCTAACCGCCGCCACCGACATCCTCGCAGCACACCCCAATCTCGCCGGGTTCTTCGCCGCCAACGACATCATGGCGCTGGGCGTCGAGCGCGCCGTGCAGACCTCGGGCAAGGACGTCAAGGTGATCGGCCTCGACGGCATCGTCGACGCGCTGAAATCGATCGCCGCCGGCGAACTCTCCGCCACCGTCGCGCAATACCCCTATGTCGTCGGGGCCATGGGCGTCGAAGCCTGTGCGGTAGCGGCCAAGGGCAAGGAACTGCCCGCCAACGTGCCCGCACCGGTGCTGTTGATCAACAAGGACAACGCCGAAGCGTCGCTGACGAACTTTCCGCGCCCCGGCGGCGACTATCCCGATCCCTTCCGCGAGATGTTGAAGTGAGCACACCTGCAGACAACGCACCCGCCGCCCATTCGGCGGGTGCGGAGGAGAGCCGTCCCTCCCTGGCGGCTCTCCTCCTCGATCCCTCCTTCTGGGCCGACTGGGCATCCGTCGTCGGCCTGATCGGCCTCGTCATCGTCTTCGGTCTCGCCCAGCCGGTCTTTCTCAGCGTCGCCAATCTGCAGGCGCTGCTGCTGGCGGCGGCGATCCTGGTCGTGCTGTCGATCGGCCAGACCTTCGTCGTCGCCACCTCGGGCATCGACCTGTCGCTGGCCGCTGCCGTCATGCTCGGCGCCATCATCCTCGGTCTCGTAAACGCCGGCGGCTATGGCATCTTCATCGCCTGCGTGCTTGCGGTTCTCGCCACCAGCGCCGTCGGCTTCCTCAACGGCCTGATCATCACCGCAGGCAAGATCCCGGACTTCGTGGTGACGCTCGGCACGCTGTCAGCCATCACCGGCCTCGGCCTCATACTGTCGGGCGGCGAACCGACCATGGTCGGCTCGACCTTCCTGCTCAGGCTCGCCTCCGGTTCGTTCGGACCGTTCGGCTATCCGGTCTGGGTGGCGATCGCAGCCGTCATCGTCGCGCATATCGCGCTCTACCACACACGCTTCGGGGTGCACCTGCTGGCGACCGGCGGTCAGACCGAAAGTGCCGGCGCGCTCGGCATCCGCACCGATCGGGTCAAGGTCGCCGCCTACACGATTTCCGGCTTCTGCGCCGGCATCGCGGCCATTCTTCTGGTCGCCCGCATCGGCTCGGCCGAACCGCTGATCAACACCAGCCTGCTGCTGAATTCGGTGGCGGCGGTGGTGCTGGGCGGCGTCAGCCTGTTCGGCGGCCGTGCCAGCATTCTGGGCCCCGCGATCGGCGCGCTGATGCTGACCGCGCTGGTCAATGGCCTCACCCTGCTCAACGTGTCGGCCTTCTACCAACCGCTTGCCGTGGGCGCCATCGTGGTGCTGGCGGCGCTGATCATGCGGTATCAGAAATGAGCGCACCCCATCACATCCTCGCCACTGAGGCGATCATCGCCTGCGAAGGGCTGAGCAAGCATTTCGGCGGCATCCGCGCCTTCACCGACGTCGCCTTCCAGGCCCGTCGTGGCGAGGTCACCGCCGTCATCGGCGACAATGGCGCCGGCAAGTCGACGCTGATCCGCAGCCTGGTCGGCGTGCATCAGCCGGACGCCGGCAATCTGTTCTTCGACGGAAGGGCGCGGCCCTTTGCCAACCCCGACGAGGCGCGCAAGGCTGGCATCGAGACCGTGCATCAGAACCTGGCGCTGATCGACGAACTGACGGTCGCCCAGAACCTGTTCCTCAACCGCGAGATCGTGCGGCGCATCGGCCCCTTCGCGTTCCTCGACCGCAAGGCGATGAAGCGCGAGGCCCGCTCCATGCTGTCGCGCCTGTCGATCAATGTGCCGTCGATCAACCAGCGGGTGCGGCGCCTGTCGGGCGGCCAGCGGCAGGCGATCTCGATCTGCCGCGCCGTCGGCTCCGGCGCCAGGCTGGTGGTGATGGACGAACCGACGGCAGCCCTCGGCGTACAGGAGACGGCCAATGTCGAGGCGCTGATCCGGCGCCTGCGCGAACAATCGGTCAGCGTCATCCTAGTCAGCCACAATTTCGATCAGGTCCGCCGCCTGTCCGACCAGATCTGGGTGATGCGGGCGGGAAAGATGGCGGCAACCGTGCGGGCTTCCGAAACCACCGGCAACGAGCTCGTCGCGCTGGTCACCGGCGCGGCATAGCCGTCCAGCCGAGAAACAAAGGCTAGCCGTCCTGGCCAGCCCAGACTTGAAATCAAAGGGAGTTTGCGAGTGGCACCAATTCGTGTCGGGCTTGTCGGTCTTGGAGAGGTCGCGCAGTCGATCCATCTGCCGGTGCTGAGCGATCAGCGCGACCGCTGGGTGATCGCGGGCGTGTACGATGTTTCGCCCAGCCTGGTGTCACTCATCGCGTCCGAATATGCGACGGCGAAAGCCTTCGAGACGGCCGAGGCGCTGATCGCTTCGCCCGACATCGACGCGGTGTTTGTGCTGTCATCCGACGACACTCATAGCCGCTTCGTTCGGGCGGCGATGAAGGCCAACAAGCACATCCTGCTGGAGAAACCCGCTTGCCTGACGGTGCGCGAGATCGACGATCTGCTGGCGTTGATGCCGGGCTACGATAAAACCCTCTTCGTCGGCTACATGCGCCGCTACGCGCCTGCCTATCTGGCGGCCAGGGACGAACTGCCCGCCTTCGCCGACATCACCCATGTCCGCATCTTCGACCTGATCTCGGAAGGCCGGCACTTTCTCAAGAAGAGCCAGAAAATCCTTTATCCCCAGGACATCGATCCTGCCCTGCTGGCGCGTGGCGCAAGCGAACGCGAAGCGCTGATCCGCGAAGTGGTGGGCGCCGATGCGCCGGCCGACCTGGTGCGCGCCTATCGCGGGCTGACCGCGCTCTCCTCGCACCACATTTCGGCGATGCGCGGGCTGATCGGCGAGCCGGCGCGCGTGCTGGCCGCCCACCACACCAATGGCGGCGCCAACACCAGCGTCACCTTCGACTACGGCCATTTCGCTTGCCTGTATGACGCGGTGGTCGACGATCTCGGCCTATTCGACGCCATGATCGAGGTGCGCTCCAACACCCGACGCGTGCGCATCATCTACGACACGCCCTATATCCGCAGCCTGCCGACCCGGCTGGAGGTCACCGATGCCGGTCCGCTCGGCCCAGTGACGAAAACCTTCGGGCCGCTCTACGGCGATGCTTTCTCAAATGAACTCGAGAGCCTCCACCGCCACATCACCGAAGGCACGAAGCCGCTGACCGACCTCGCCGATTCACGCCGGGACCTGGCACTGATGGCCGACATCATCGAGCGGATGAAAGAGAGCGGCGGGCGTTGAGGCGTAGCCTACTGCCTTACTTCCCGCAGTGATGATCGTTGATCTTGTTCAACGCATTCGCATCGGGTCCGACGCGATGGTAGGAACAGGCGCCAGCCGCCGTCGTGAACAGCTGCTGATCGTAGTAACGCGGGCCGCCGAACAGGATGTCGATGAGATCGCCTTCGGCGGGAACGTAGCGTTCGGAGTGGGCTCGGCGGTCGTAATGCCGGTCACTGGCGAAGGCCGGCGCACAGAGGCTTGAGCCCGTTGCCACAGCGAGAGCTAGGATAGCAACGCATTTCGTGGTCATCGGCAGCACCCTCCTGGCCATTTCGGAATCGCACCATACACCCAACATCGCCAGCCGGACAAAAGTTCCAACAAAGATCGCGATAGGCTCTTGCCGAAGTCTGCTGCCTCGCTCATCCATGGCGCGTGGAAATGTGGGACCAGTGATGATGAATGCCAGCCTTCATCTCGTCGAAGCGACGATCGGCCAATTGCGCCGCGCGCTCGATGACGGCACTGTCACCAGCGTCGAACTGGTCGGTGCGTATCTCAGGCGCATCGCGCATTTCGACCGCCACGGCATAGCTCTCAACGCCGTTCCGGTGCTCAATCCAGCGATGTTCGAGGAGGCGGCCGCCTCCGACCAGCGGCGCCGCAACGGCGCCATGCTCGGGCCGCTCGACGGCATCCCCTACACTGCCAAAGACAGCTACAAAGTATCCGGCCTGACGGTGGCCGCCGGCTCGCCAGCCTTCGAGCATCTCATTGCCAATGAGGATGCCTTCACCATCGCCCGGCTGCGCGCCGGCGGCGCCGTGCTGATCGGCCTGACCAACATGCCGCCGATGGCCAATGGCGGCATGCAACGCGGCGTCTACGGCCGCTCTGAAAGCCCCTATAACGCAAACTTCCTCACCGCGGCCTTCGCGTCGGGCTCATCCAACGGATCCGGCACGGCGACGGCGGCCAGCTTCTGCGCCTTCGGGCTTGGCGAGGAAACCTGGTCGTCCGGCCGCGCGCCGGCGACCAACAACGCGCTGGTCGCCTACACACCATCACGCGGCATCATTTCGGTGCGCGGCAACTGGCCGCTGGTGCCAACCATGGATGTCGTGGTGCCGCACACGCGTAGCGTGCCCGACATGCTCGAACTGCTCGACGTGATTGTCGCCAACGATCCTGAGACGGTAGGCGATTTCTGGCGCGCGCAGCCCTGGGTCACCCTGCCGAAAAGTTCCGACGTGCGGCCGCCACGCTATACCGATCTCGCACTGGCGGGATCGTTGAAAGGCATCCGGCTCGGCGTGCCCGGAATGTATATCGGCCGCGACAGCGACGCCGATGCGCCGATCGAAACCCGCGCCTCGGTGCTTACCCTCTGGGAACAGGCGGCGGCCGATCTGAAGCGGCTTGGCGCCGAAGTGGTGGAGGTCGATTTTCCCGTCGTTTCCAACTACGAGCGCGACCGCCCCGGCGCGCGCACCATGGTCGAGCGCGGGCTGGTACCAGAAGAGTTCGCCGACCGCGAACTCTGGGATCTCTGCATCTGGGGCTGGGACGACTTTTTGCGCGCCAACGCCGACCCCGCCCTGCCTAATCTCGCCTTGGTCGACGGTCCAAAAATCTTCCCGCAGCCGCCGGGCACACTGCCCGACCGCTACGAAGGCGGCTTTGACCTGGCCGAGTATGTCGAGCGGGCGCGAGCCGGCATCACGCCCGTGTTGGATATTCCAACGCTCGAAGAGGGCCTGAAGGGACTGGAAGCGATACGGCGGATCGATTTCGAAGACTGGTTGGACGCTCAGGGCATCGACGCCGTGGTGTTGCCCGCCGCGGCCGATATCGGACCGGCCGATGCCGATGTCGACGAGGCATCCGCCGCGCTCGCCTGGCGCAACGGCACCTGGGTCGCCAACGGCAATCTGGTCTGGCGCCATTTCGGCATCCCGACCGTCACCGTGCCGATGGGCACCATGGCCGACATCGGCATGCCGGCCGGCCTGACCTTCGCCGGCAAGGCTTACGACGACGAAAGGCTGCTGCGCATGGCTGGCGACTACGAACTCTCCAGTCGGCGCCGGACCCGCCCGCCGCGCACGCCCGAGCTGCCCGACGAAGTCTTTTCGAGCCGCCCTGCCCGAGCCGGCGACGGCAAGGCGTCGCCGTTTGCCATAAAACTCGCCGCCGAGACGCGGCCTACCGGCGAGCAGCACGAGATCGTCATTGCGCTTGACCTGCCCAGTGAAGCCGCCGAGACGGCCAGCGTCAAAGTGCACGTCAACGGCGAGGCGGTCGCACTGCAGCGCAGCGGCGCGCGCTTCAGCGGGCGTGCACTCGTCCCGGCCGCCGAGCATCAGCGGTCCCACAGCGTCTGGCGCGGCTCCTATGGCTCGATCGTAACGGCGGTGGTGCGGCTGGAGGATGGACGCACTGCCGGCGCCTATGCTGTCACCGGTGGCATCGGGTGAGCGGAGCGGGAAGAACCCAGCACCCCCGTCGAGTTCCTTCGCGCCCCCCTCTGTCCTGCCGGACATCTCCCCCACGAGGGGAGAGATTGGCCGTCACCGCGGCCTTCGCCAATCTTCAACGTAGCAGGAGGAGAGCCAGCGCCGAAACTGCCAATCTCCCTCCTTGTGGGGGAGATGTCCGGCAGGACAGAGGGGGGCGCCGTAGAGCGCCATCTGCAAAATGCCGACCTCTCAATCCGTCCTTATCCACACGCCCTTGGTATTAAGATATTCATCGAGGTGCTCCGCCCCGCCCTCGCGTCCGTAGCCGCTCATCTTGTAGCCGCCGAAGGGCACTGCCGGGTCGATGGCGTGATAGGTGTTGACCCAGACCGAGCCGGCGCGCAGGCGGTTGGCCAGTTGGTGCGCCTTGCCGAGGTCGCGGGTGAACACGCCGGCACCCAGCCCATAGGGTGTATTGTTGCCGCGCCGCACCACTTCGTCCAGCGTGTCGAACGGCAGCGCCGAAATCACCGGGCCGAAGATCTCTTCGCGGGCGATGCGCATATCATCGGTAACGCCGGAAAAGACGCTGGGCGTGATGAAGTTGCCCGCTCCAAGCACACCTTCGGTAATCCGGTTGCCGCCGGTGATCAGCCGCGCGCCTTGCCTCGTGCCATCCTCGATGAAGCCGGTGACACGCTCAAGCTGCTTGACCGAAATCAGTGGCCCGATCTCGGTCTCGGGGTCGGCGCCGTCGCCGATCCTGAGTTTAGCCGCATAGGCCGAGACCCGTTCGACGAATTCGTCATGGATCGGCCGTTCGACGAACAGCCGCGAGCCGGCGATGCAGATCTGGCCGGAATTGGCGAACACCGACATCGCCGCTGTCGGCACGGCGCGATCGAGATCGGCGTCGGCGCAGACGATGACCGGCGACTTGCCGCCAAGCTCCAGCGAAACGCGCTTCATGTTGCCGGCCGAGGCGCGCAGGATGTTCTGGCCGGTCGCTGTCGAGCCGGTGAAGACGATCTTGTCGACATCCATATGGGCGGCAAGCGGCGCGCCGGCTTCCGCACCGGTGCCGGTGACGACGTTGACGACGCCGGGCGGCACGCCGGCCTCCATCATCAGCGCGCCGATCAGCAGCGGCGTCAGCGGTGCTTCCTCGGAAGGTTTCAGCACGATGGTGCAGCCGGTCGCCAGCGCCGGGCCGATCTTCCAGATCGAGGCGGCGGTCGGCGCGTTCCACGGAATGATCGCGCCGACCACGCCGACCGGCTCCTTGCGCGTGTAGGAGATGATCTCGCCCGGCAGCGAATTGCCGATCGTGTGGCCATGGATCGACGTCGCCATGCCGGCATAGAAGCGCAGCATGCCAAGCACGCGGTTCTTGTTGGCGAGCGTGCGCACGATGGGCATGCCCATATCCGTCGTGTCGGACAGCGCGATCTCCTCCCAATGGCGCTCCATTAGGTCGGCGATCTTGAGCAGCAGCACCTGGCGCTCATACGGCTTGAACCGGCTCCACGGCCCGTCGAAGGCGCGCCGGGCAGCCGCAACCGCGAGGTCGATGTCGCTGGAATCGGAGAGCGGCACGGTGCCGATCACGGCGCCCGTGGCGGGGCTGCGCGTCTCGAACGTCCGGCCGCTGAGCGCATCGCACCAGGCGCCATCGATCAGCATCTTGCGGTGCCGGCCGTCGATGGGCGTGTGCAGAGGCAAATCTGTCACCGAGACCGTCATGCTCATGTCCTCATTTCCGCTGATCTATCGGGCGGCCCAGATAAGACCCCGCTCGACAATCAAGGCCATTTCCGGGACCGCGAACTCGTCGGCATTGTGTCCCAGAGCGCTGTAAAAAACCTTTCCAGCTCCATAGCGACGTTTCCAGACGACCGGCATGACGACGCCACCTATTCCCGGGAAATGCGCGTCGGTGAAGGTGGTGGTGGCCAGCACCTCGTTGCTCGGGTCGACATGCATGTAATACTGCTCGGACCGGTAGGCGAAATCGCCGATGCCTGATGTGATCGGGTCATCCGGCCCGGTGATCGCGACCGTGTAGTCGATGACATCGCCGGGATGCGCGACCCACTGACCGCCGGTCATGAACTGATAATCGGGTTCGTTGCGAAAACTGTCGCCCATCGTGCCGTGAAACCCGCCGAGCCCGCTGCCCCCGCGAACGGCAAGTGTCAGGTTCTGAAGTGCGGCCTTCTCGATCGTCGACATCGTGATCACGGGAACGATGAGATCGAAGGAAGCAAGCTCCGGATTAGCGAACATCGCCGTGCCCTGGCCGAGCGTGACGTCGAATCCGTTGCGCTCGAGCAGCGAGCGGATAATTTTGGCGCTGCGCTCCGGTGTGTGACCTTCCCAGCCGCCCCAGGCGATCAAAGCCTTCTTCGCCATGCTGTACCTCCCTGAAATGATCCGTCTTGGCCGATCCGGTGTCAGCGCCAGCCAAGAGCCGGCGCAACATGGGTCAGGATCGCCTCGATGACATGCGCATTGTAGTCGACGCCGAGCTGGTTCGGAACGGTGAGCAGCAGCGTGTCGGCCTCGGCGATCGCCTCATCCTGCGCCAATTCCTTGATCAGCACATCCGGCTCAGCGGCGTAGCTGCGCCCGAAGATCGCCCTTGTGTTCTCTTCGATGAAGCCGATCTGGTCGCGGCTCTCATTGCCGCGCCCGAAATAGGCGCGGTCGCGATCGTCGACCAGCGCGAAGATGCTACGGCTGACCGAGACGCGCGGCTCACGGCTGTGGCCGGCAGCCTTCCAGGCTTGGCGATAGATGCGTATCTGCTCGGCCTGCTGGATGTGGAACGGCTTGCCGCTCTCGTCGAATTTGAGCGTCGAGCTCTGCAGGTTCATGCCAAGCTTCGCCGCCCATTCCGAGGTGGCGTTGGTCGCCGCGCCCCACCAGATCCGCTCGCGCAGGCCCTCTGAGTGCGGCTCGAGGCGCAAGAGGCCGGGTGGGTTGGGGAACATCGGCCGTGGATTGGGCTGGGCGAACCCCTCGCCGCGCAGCGTCTTGAGGAAGACCTCGGCGTGATGCCGCGCCATGTCGGCGTCGCTTTGGCCTTCCGGCGGCGCGTAGCCGAAATGGCGCCAGCCATCGATGACCTGCTCGGGCGAGCCACGGCTGATGCCAAGCTGCAGGCGGCCACCGGCGATGATGTCGGCAGCGCCCGCGTCCTCGGCCATGTAGAGCGGATTCTCGTAACGCATGTCGATGACGGCGGTGCCGATCTCGATGCGGCTGGTCTTCGCGCCGACGGCTGCCAGCAGCGGAAATGGCGAAGCTAGCTGGCGGGCGAAATGATGCACGCGGAAATACGCCCCGTCCGCGCCGAGCTGCTCGGCGGCGACGGCGAGGTCGATGGATTGCAAAAGCGCATCCGATGCCGAGCGCACTTGCGATTGCGACGAGGGCGTCCAGTGCCCGAACGAGAGGAAACCGATTTTCTTCATAGCCATGCGATATAAGGATGCGCGCCAGGCTTCAATGCAAAAGAGATTTTTCGACGCGCCCGATCAAGGCTCATGCATCGCTATTCTCGAAGGCACCGATGCCTTGTGCGATCAGGTTGGTCGCCATGACCAGCGAGACGATAGCCGCGGAATTGAAGACGACGACCCACCATTTGCCGCCGGTCAGGAAGCCGTAGCCATCGGCGACGGCCAGTCCCCAGTCGGCCGATGGCGGCTGGATGCCGAGGCCGAGAAAGCTCAGTGTCGCGATCGAAAAGAACGCATATCCGAGCCGTGTGACGAGTTCGATCAGGATCGTTTCCCTGATGTTGGGCAGGATCTCCAGGAACATGATGGCGAGCGGGCCTTCGCCGCCAAGCCGGGCAGCGCTGACATAGTCGCGCTCTTTCTGCTCGCGCACGGCCGCGCGAACGGTGCGCGCCACCAGCGGCGCGTAGGCGATGCCGATCACCAGGATAACGGTGAGGTTCGACGGCCCGATCGCCACCAGCGTCATGGTGACGAGAACGATGAACGGAAACGCCATCAGCGTATCGAGCAGCCGCGCACCGATGGCATCGGTGAGGCCATCGAAATAGCCGAGCACCAGGCCGATGATGCTGCCGGCCGCAACGCCTGCCAGCGTCGCCAACGGCGCAACCAGCAGGATGTCGCGCGATCCAACTACGATGCGGGACAGCACGTCGCGCCCGAGCTGATCGGTCCCGAACCAATGCGAGGCATCGGGCGGCGTCAGCGTCGCCAGAAAATCCTCGGCATAGGGATCGTAGGGAACGAAGCGATTGCCGAACAGCGCGCAGGCGACCCAGAACAGCAGCAGCAGCGTTCCGATCACGACCGATGGGGGCAGTGCGGAGAAAGCACTGCCGATCCTGCGCACCGCTGGCAAACCAACCACAGCGCGCCGAGGCGCCGGAAATTCCGTCAGATCCGTCATGGCGAGGTCCGCCGGCGCTGCCGCGGATCGAGCAAGGCCAGCACGAGGTCTCCCACTGCCGCCGACAGCACGAAGATTGCCGCCATCACCAGCACGCCGGCCTCAAGCATCGGGAAATCGCGGGCCTTGGCCGCGTTCAGAACCAGATTGCCAAGTCCCTGGATGCCGAACAGCGCTTCGATCACCACCAGCCCGCCAAGCATGTATCCGGTCTGCGTCGCCAGCACCGCGATGGTCGGTGCCAGCGCATTGCGCAGCACATGCCGAAAGATAATTTCGCGCGGCTCGAGTCCCTTCAGGACGGCGGTGCGTGTGTAGTCGGCGGCGATCGTCTCGATCACCCCTGCCCGCGTCATCCGGGCGATGTAGCCGGCAAGGTTGAGCACCAGCGGCAACGCCGGCAGGATCAGATAATAGCCGCTCGTCCAGAACCCCGCCCCATCGGGCGCAACGCCGGAGATGGGGAACCAGTTCAGCCACAGGCCGAAGACGATAAGCAGCATCAGACCAGAGACGAAATCAGGCATAATGCCGAAGGAGACGCCCGCCATCACGATCACCCGGTCGATCAGGCGGCCGGCATTGAGACCGGCAACGACGCCGGCACCGACCCCGAGCGGAACCAGAAAAATCAAGATAATGCCGGCAAGGGCTGCGGAGCGCTTGAGGCTTTCGAGCACGAACGGCGCCACCGGCCCGCGCATCGACAGCGAAGTGCCGAAGTCACCTGTGACCGCCTTGCTGAACCAGAGCCAGTACTGGACGAGAACCGGCTGGTCGGCGCCGAGCCGCTTGTTCAGTTCCGCCACCGCTTGCGCGTCGGCAAACGGGCCGAGCATCACACGACCGACATCGCCGGGCAGAACCTGCCCGGCGAAAAACACCAGGATACTGACCAGCCATAGCGTGAGGACAAGCGTGCCCACACGCGCCGACAGAATGCGGCCGGTCAGCATGCCGCGATCATGCCTGGACGAAGGAAACGCGGTCGAGCAGCAGATGCGAAATCGCGGTGAAACGAACGCCCTCGACCTTCGAGCTGACAATCCGGCTGTATTGCGAGAAATAGCTGATGATCGCCGGCGTCTCGTCGAGCAAGAGGGTCTGGATCTTGCCGGCAACGAGGCGCTGTGCCTGCAAATCACGTGCCTTGGAGTAATCGAGCAGCAGCGCATCATAGGCCGGGTTGTTGAAATGCGCCGCGTTCCAGGCTCCCGAACTCTTCAGCGTGGCGTTGAGGAAGATGTCGGGCGTGCCGCGATGGCCGTAGTCGGTGATGCCGAGCACCGAATCCAGCCAGGGCGAGCTTCCGAAGGTCGCCGAGCCGTAATAGGCGTCCTGCGGTAGGACATTGAGCTTGACGTCGATGCCGGCCTTCTTTGCGAAGTTCTGGATGATCACCGCATAGTCGGGAATGTCATAGGCGCGTTCGGTGGTCAGCGTCACCTCGAAGCCGTTCGGCACGCCCGCCTCGCCAAGCAGGCGCTTGGCCTCGGCAATGTCCTGCTTGCGCTGTGGCACCGACGGATCGGCAGATGGGAAGATCGGCGCGAACGGCGTGTCATTGCCGACGATGGCGCGGCCCTTCAGCAGGCCCTTGACCACCGCCTCGCGGTCGATGGTGAGCGCCAGCGCGCGGCGGATGCGCTTGTCGGTGAACGGAGCCTGGTCGGTGCGCAGATGCACCTGGTCATGCGAGCTTGCTTGCACGCTCAGCAGCTTGAAATTGGGATTGCCCTCGATCGCCAGTTCCAGGCGTGTCGTGCTCGGGATGACGTCGAGCTGGCCGGCCTGCAGCGCCAGCACCTGCGCCTGCTCGTCGTCGAAGAACTTGATCTCGACCCGGTCGGGCAGCGCCTTGTCGCCCCAGTAATCCTCATTGCGCACGAAGCTGGCGCCCTGCTTGGGACGGAAGGATTCGAGCTTGAACGGGCCCGTGCCGTTGAAAGTCTTCTCGAAATCGCCGGCATAGTCGGCCGGCAGGATGACGGCATTGTAGACGTCGGAAGAGACATAGAACGGGAAGTTGCTGTTCGGACCGTCGAGGTCGAAGGCCACGGTTTCGTCGTCGACCAGCTTGGCGCCGCCCTTGGACAGGATGCCCTTGTAGGCCGACAAGGCAGACGAGCCGCTGGCCGGATCGACCAGCCGCTCGAAGCTCGCCACCACGTCTTTGGCGGTGACCGCGCGGCCGTCGTGGAATTTCACCCCTTGCCGCAATTTGAAGGTCCAGCGGCTGGCCGTCTCGTCGGCCTCCCAGGACAGAGCGAGCTTCGGCTGCAGACCGTCCTTTGGGTCGTCGAGGATCAGATATTCGCCGACCTGGCTGATCACCCCGATGCTGGCCGGATCGGTCACCGAAACCGGATCGATCGCCTTGGTCGGCTGGCCGAGCCCGACACGCACCGTGCCGCCTGCTGCGGCCGCGGCGCGCGCGCCTCCCAGCCCTTGCGAGGCCGCAAAGCCGGTCAGACCAAGCAGTGCGGCATATTTCAGGAGATCGCGGCGCTTGACAAAGCCGCCCTGATATTCGTCGACGGCGACATTCCAGATGTCCCCCGACAGGTTGCGGAGTGCGTCGATATCTCTGCGTTTGGTCATGTTAAACCCCTGCTTTGAAATGAAGATTGAAAAGCTATGCGACGGGTTCGCCGTCGAGATGGATGCGGTCGACGGCCTGCGGATAGAAGGCGATGAGGCCTTTGATCTTCGGCATTTCGTCGATCGGGTCGCGGTAGCTCCAGGCGATGTCCGGGCGCACCGAGCCGTCGCTCAGCAGGCCCGACCAATAGGAGGCGATGCCCTTGTAGGGACATCGCGTCGTTGTGACGGACGCCGTCAGCCGCTCCAGCCGGATGTCTTCCGCCGGCAGGTAGAAGCGGGTCGGCAGATGCGTCTCGAACAGCAGCACCGGACGATGGCTGTCGGCGATCGGCTCGCCGTCGAACCAGACCTGCACATGGCTCGTGCTTCGCAGCACATCGATGCGCGCATAAGGGTCTCGCGCGTGGACGAAGACTTCCTCTTCCTCCTCGAACCATTGGTCGACGGCTTTCCAGGTGAAGGCGATGCGCCCTGCCAGCGGCGCCAGCGCTTCGTCCGGCGGCGAGATGAACGCCCACGCCGCATTGGCACTCCGCCTGTCGCCGCTGTCGATATCCCAATAGGCCGTCTCGCCACCGACTGGATGCGGTTCGCGATGCAGCGAAGGCTTCAGCACCGAGGGGTCGACCGCTGACGGCGGGAAGAAATAGATCGGCAGGAAATGGTTGGAGCGCAGCACCAGCACGTTGCGGCTGTCGGCGATGGTGCGGCCGCCGAATTTGACGCGCACGCGCTTGGGGCTGTGCAGGACGTTGACGAGCTGCGGCGCGGTCGCTTCGCGAGGCTGCAATCTTGGGGCGACAGTCATGATCGTTCTCCCGGTCAGGACACGGCGCGCGCATTGTTGCGCTGTTCGGCGAAGCGGTTGGCGGGCCGCGCCAGGCCGAAGCGGTCGCGAAGCGTTCCTGGCGCGTATTCGGTCGGGAAGACGCCGCGGCGCTGCAGTTCCGGCACCACCTGTTCTGCGAAATTCACCCAGTCCTCGGGCAGCAGCGGGAACATCAGGTTGAAACCGTCGGCAGCACCCGAAACGAACCAGTCTTCGAGTTGGTCGGCGATCTGTACCGGCGTGCCGGCGACGGTCGGTACAGAACCGCTGTTGGCGAGCTTGCGGGCAATCTCACGCAGGCTGAGATTCTGCTTCGCCCACTGCTTGACCCGGTTGAGCGACGTGCGCCCGCCATTGAAGGTGCTCTCGTCCGGCAGCGGCGGCAGCGGCCCGTCCGGCGGGAACACCGACAGGTCCAGCCCGCTCCAGCTGGACAAAAGATCGATGCCGACCTGATCCGGCAACAAGGTCTGAAGGTATTCCTGCTTTTCCCGGCCTTCCGCCTCGGAAGCCGCCACGATCGGCAGGATGCCAGGCAGGATCTTGAAGCTTTCCGGCGGCCTGCCGTGGCGGGCGAGACGCTCTTTGATGTCCTGACGGTACTTGATGCCGTCTTCCCTGGTGCTGAAGATGGCGAAATGCACGTCGGCCTGGGCCGTGGCGAAATTCTTGCCGTCCTCGGACGAGCCTGCCTGGACGATCAGCGGATGGCCCTGCGGCGGCCGCGAGACGTTGAGCGGCCCGCGCACCTTGAAATGCTTGCCCTTGTGGTCGACGGGATGAACCTTGTCGGGGTCGGCGAAATAGCCTGACGCCTTGTCGATCAGCAGCGCCTCGTCTTCCCAGCTGTCCCACAGCGCCTTGACGATATCGAGGAATTCGGCCGCGCGCTCATAGCGGAACGCATGTTCGATATTGCCGTCACGGCCGAAATTGCGCGCCTCCTCGTCCATGGCCGAGGTGACGACGTTCCACGACGCCCTGCCCTTGCTGATATGGTCGAGCGAGGCGAACATGCGCGCCACATTGTAAGGCTCGCTGTAGGAACTCGACGCCGTGGTGATCAGGCCGATATGCTTGGTCACGCCAGCCAGCGCCGACAGCAGCGTCAGCGGTTCGAGGCGGGCATTGGCGTAGTGAGCGACGCCGCTCTTGACCGAATCCCAGATCGACACGTGGTCGGCGACGAAGATGGTGTCGATTTTGGCGCGCTCGGCCGCCTGCACGAGATCGCGGTAGAATTCGAAATCCAGCACTTCCCGGCCCGGCGCCCGCGGGTGGCGCCACGACATCCGATGATCGCCCTGCGGGTTGAAGAAGAATGCGCTGAGGATCATGTGGTCTCGAGCCATGCCGGCCTCCTTCCAGATCTGCTTGGGAGACCGTCGCGCTGCCTCGGCAAGCGGCGACAATCTCTCCTGAGCGATGAAAGGTAGATTGCGCTCCGGCCTAATTCGAGTAATTTTATAGAGATTATGTACTGCGAAAGCGGAAGCGATTGCCATCGATCGCGGCGCTGGAAGAAAGTGGTTTCAAGCTCCCAATGTCCTCTTCGATTCTGAACGTCGACCAGCTTTCCATCGCCTATGACGGGCGCAACGGATCGCATCCCGCCGTCAGCGGCGTGTCGCTGCGCATCGGCGAAGGCGAGGCGCTTGGACTGGTCGGCGAGTCGGGATCGGGAAAAAGCTCGGTGGCGCTCGCCATTCTGCGCTATCTGCCGAAGAACGCCCGCCTCGCTGCGTCAGCGCTGGAATTCCAGGGCCGGGAAATCCGCGACCTCTCCGCCGAGCAGCTGCGCCAGATCAGGGGAAACCACATCGCCGCCGTCTATCAGCATCCGGGCGCGGCGCTCAACCCAAGCATGACGATTGGCCGGCAGATCACCGAAACGATCATACGTCATCGCCCGGTTCGCCATGATCAGGCGCGCGAGCGTGCCGCGGAACTGCTCGGGCGCGTCCGGGTCAGCCATCCGGAGCGGGTGCTGGACCTCTATCCGCACGAATTGTCCGGCGGCATGCAGCAGCGCGCCAACATCGCCATTGCGATTGCGCTCGACCCGTCACTGCTGGTGCTGGACGAGCCGACGACGGCGCTCGACGCCAGCGTCCAGTCCGAGATCATCGCCATCCTGCATGATCTGCGCAAGGATCACAAAACCAGCATCCTGCTGATCAGCCACGACATCAACATGATCCGCTGCTCCTGCGACCGGGTGGCGGTGATGCAGGCGGGAGCCGTGGTGGAGAGCGGTGCTGCCGGCGATGTCTTCGACAACCCCTCTCACGCCTACACCAAGGCGCTCATCGCCTCGATCCCGGCACTCAACTACACCAAGCGGGACGGAAGACTGGCGGAGACGGACGGCCTGCCATCGCACCCGGCAATCCTCGATGAAGAAGCCGGCCTGCCAAAAGAACGCCGGATCGCGATCGCCTGCAAAGGCATCAGCCATTCCTTCGGCAGCCAGTCAGTGCTCAGCGATATCGATCTCGACATCGGCCAGGGCGAGACCTTCGGGCTGATCGGCGAGTCCGGTTCCGGGAAGTCGACCTTGGCACGGATCGTTACCGGCCTGCAGACACCCAGCGCCGGATCGGTCGAGCTGTTCGGCAGGACGGTCGCGGCGCGCGTCGAGAAGAGGAACCTTGCCGAACGGCGCGACGTGCAAATGGTCTTCCAGTCGCCGGACCGCACACTCAATCCGCGCCAGCGGATCGGCCGGATTCTCGGTCGTCCGCTGCGCCGGCTCGCCGGCCTGCGCCGCAGTGAGGTGAGAGCCCGCGTCGGCGATCTGCTGCAATCGGTTCGCCTCGCCGGCGCAACGGCCGAGCAGAAATCGCGATCGCTGTCCGGCGGCCAGCGGCAAAGGGCGGCCATCGCGCGCGCCTTTGCCGGCGTGCCGAAGGTCGTCGTGCTCGATGAACCCACCTCGGCGCTCGACGTCTCCGTCCAGGCGACCGTTCTCAACCTGCTCAACGACCTGCAGCGCGACAAGGACACGACCTATCTTTTCATCAGCCACGACCTCAGGGTGGTGCGCTACATGGCCGACAGGATCGGTGTGCTCTACCGCGGCCGTCTCGTCGAAACCGGTTCATCCGACCAGATTTTTCAGGGCCCCAATCACCCCTATACCGCCCTGCTTCTGGCAGCGTCCTCCGATGAGGCCGAGGCGAAAATGTCAGTTCAAAGCGAGGTCGAGGCAGCCGGTATCCCGAACACCGGATGCTCCTTCGCCGACCGCTGCCCTCTGGTCCTGCCTGAGTGCAGAAAGGCGGAGCCATCAGCCATAGAAGTCGCGGCCGGGCACCGGATTGCCTGCTGGCGGCACGGCTAGGCTTTGTGAACACCAGAACCTAGCTCGCGGTGATGCATCCAGCCGTCGCCAGGTTTCTGTCCTGTTCTGCACCTACCTCGACTACCCGCATACAAGGACATGCGCTTGTGCTAATATATCGTTGCCATGCACCTTCGTGCGTGACCAACCATTGGGAGGACGCGATGAAAACCATGAATCGCAGGTCTGCAATTGCCCTCGGTATGACGGCCGCCGCGGTGACGCCTTTTTTTGCCCTGACGGCGTCCGCGAAGGCCAAGAAATACGGCCCGAAAGAAGGCAAGGAGATTGCGCCCGGTGTCAGGGTGGTCGAGGTCGGCACCGGCAACGCCGACATTCCCGCCTACAAGAGCATCTCAATCGTCGACGTGGTCTTCCAGCCCGGCGCGCACGCCCCTCAAATGGTGATGGACAACGACATGGTCTGCACGATCACTTCCGGCGCGTTCACCATCAAGAAGGCAGATAAGGAATTCAAGCTCAAGACGGGTGACATGTACACCTGTGCCAAGGGCAAGACCGACGAGGCGACGAATACAAGCAAAGAGGTCGGCGTGCATCGTATCGCCGTCCTGATACCTGCCTAATGCATGTCGCTCAAAAGTGGTCCCGGTTTTGAGACAACGACATGCATAGGAACAAAGACCTAGAGCGCGTCGCATGAATCCGTTTCGACGCGCTTTAGGAGACCAGATTCCGGCCGGACGATCAGTTGCATTCCGGCCGGCCAAAAACAGCTGATTACAGAAAGAACGGCAATCCCGGCAGGAGCCTGTCACTGTCGCCGATGGTCGGTTTCGTCGCCAAGGCTGGGGGCACGATTCCACCGCTTGCCAGGCGTCTGAACATCGCACGATCTATACCTGCGGTGGCTTCCCGCCCCTATCACCGGTGCTATCGATACTCGATATCGGGCCATCGAAAGCGGCGACGATCGCGGGGATCGTCAAGCGCCGGAATATCGCGTCGACTTCCGCAGGCGACAGTCTTGATTTGCGATCCATCCACCAGGCCAGGACCGACATCAGGGCGCCAACCACGAACTGGATGAGCGCGCTTCGAGGGATTTGTCCGTCGTTGGCGGCAGGGGCGATGGCTGCAAGGTCCTGGCTCACCAGATCGGCGAGCAGCGCCCGCAACCGGTTCATGACGATGGCGGACCCCCGCTCTCCGACCAGCACGCGATAGATGTCGCGGAAGCTCTGCGCATGTTCGAAGAGTGCCAGGCTGAAGCCGAGGCAGCGTTGGCCAACGTCTCCGTTTTCGCCAAGTGCTGCTTGCTGGTGCGCCGTCAGCATGACGCGCAGTTCCGCCAGACCGTTGGTCAGCAGATCCTCCTTGCTGTTGTAGTGCGCATAGAAGGTTGAGCGGCCGACATTCGCACGCTCGACAATGTCCTTGATCGTCACCGCCTCGTAGCCCTTTTCAAGGACCAGCGCGACCAGCGCCTGGTGCAGAGAATCGCGTGAGCGCTGGATACGGCGGTCTTCTTTCATGCGTGTATTCATTGTCGGCCATTAGCTCCGTTTCGTCCGTTTTCGGACATTTCGCACCACGAGTTCATTTTCACACTATCAGTCATGGTGTCCGATAACTGCCGTTCTGTCCAGAAATCAAGGGAGCCAGTCATGGCAACAAGAGAAACACCAAGGACCCACAATCATAGCCATCTGTGGCTCGTCGGGCTCATCGGTGTGGCGGCAGGCCTCGTCTTGCTGATCTACGTCCCGTCGCTCCCGGCCGTCTCGGGGGTATTCTTGCTTTTCGGCGGCTTTCATCTGATCGGTGCCCTGGTGTTGATGGCTTCGCTCTATGTCTTGGCCGGGAACAGGCTCGCCCGGCGCCTGCCCGGCCGGATACGCCGGCAGGACACAGCGAATTTCGATTTCGGCTGGGCGCCGGCCTGGGCGCTCGGGCCGTGGATCGCGGCGCTAATCCTTGCCGCAATCGCAGTCGCCGTTCAGGTCGCGACACCGGCCTATTGGCCGCTCGCCATGGTGCTGACGCTGCTTGCGGCGAACTTCTTCGCCGGCGGTCTCATTGCCCGAACCGTCGGACGCTACGAACATGCCGCCTTGCCATTGGTCGACCTTCTGTCGGGCGACGCAGGTGTGGTCCTGGATGCAGGATGCGGCGCCGGCCGAACCACGATCGCACTTGGCCGTGCACTCCGAAACGGAAGGGTCGTTGCGCTCGACCGCTTCGATTCGGACTATATCGAAGGCGGCGGCCGGCGGTTGCTCGAACAGAATCTGCGGCTTGCCGGTCTGACCGGGCGCGTTGACATCGAACTTGGCGACCTGACTGCACTGCCCTTCCCGGAAGGCCGTTTCGACGCCGCCGTCAGCGCCCATGCGATCGATCATCTCGGCCCGCAAAAGCAACAGGGGCTGCGCGAGATCTTGCGGGTCCTGAAACCGGGCGGACGTTTCCTTCTCGTCGTCTGGGTGCCCGGATGGACGATGTTCGCGATCGTCAGCGTGCTAGCGCTGCTTTTCTCGGGCAAAGGCGCCTGGCGGCGGATGGCGGCGAGCGCGGGCTTCGAGCTGTGTGACGAAGGCATGCTCAACGGCAACTGGTTTGTCGTGCTCAAAAAGCCAATTGGTGCGAGCCGCCTTCAGCAAGATGAGGCAGAATTCCATCGGTTGCCAAGCGCCTGAACATCGCATCGACCTGCGCAGGCGGCGGCTGCGCGCCCCGGTCGAGCCACAGCCGCATGCTCGCTTTCCGTTCAGGCACAGTGCGATACCCGAATTGGCTCTTGAACGGTCAACTCGGACACGCGTAACATCACGCCATCTGAATTGAGTCTGCTTTATTAGTCTGGGCTAACGTCCGGATTGGTTTGGATATTTTCCTTGAACACGCAAGCAATCGGCGGCGCGCCGGAGCGCGGCAAATCGTTTGCCCATGTGGCGGAAGCCTCCTGGGGCAAGGGCCTCAGCACCTTGCTCCGCATCGTGCGCATGACGTTGCGCCATCCCTGGCAGGTCGCCATCACCATCGTCTCGACCTTCATCGCCGCGACGCTGCAGCTTTTCATTCCGCGCCTGCTGGGACGCGCCATCGACCAGGCGCAGGGCGTGATGGCCGCGGGTGCCGGAGCTGCGGCGGAACAGGCGCTGTGGAACACGGCGCTGACGCTGCTCGTCGTCAGCATCCTGCGCGGCCTCTTCACCATGGCGCAGAACTACTATGGCGAGGCCGTCGGCCACCGCACCGGCTATGAACTGCGCCTGGCTTTCTACGAGAAAATCCAGCGCCTGAGCTTCGCCTACCACGACAGGGTCCACACCGGCGATCTGATCACTCTTGGCCTGCTCGATCTCGACGGCGTGCGCATGTTCTTTTCCACCGGCATCCTACGCGTGGTGCTGCTCGGCGTGCTGATCGGCGCCGGCGCCTATCTGCTGATCAGCACCGATCTCGTGCTCGGGCTGCTCAGCCTGAGTTTTGTGCCGTTCGTCGCCTGGCGGTCCTCGGTCACCCAACTGGCATTGCGCAGCACTTGGCTGACTTTGCAGGAGCGATTGTCGGTGCTGAGCCGGGTGATGGATGAGAACCTCGGCGGCATCCGTGTCGTACGTGCCTTCGCGGCGCAACGGCACGAACTCCAAAAATTCGACCGCGCCAAGCTGTCGGCATTGGAGCTTGCCAATCAGCGCGTCGACATCCGCGTTTCCAACACCAGCTATGAACTTCTCATTCCTCGCCGCCATGGGCTTGGTGCTCTGGTTCGGCGGCCAGAAGGTGATTGCGGGCCAGATCAGCGTCGGCACGCTGGCCCAGTTCCTCACCTTCATGACCATCCTGCAGATGCCGGTGCGTCAGCTCGGCCTGATGGTCAACTCCTTCGCGCGCGCCTCGACCTGCGGCACCCGCCTGTTCGAGCTGCTCGACGCCGAACTCGACATCGAGGACGCGCCTGATGCCAAGGACCTCGTCGTCACCGACGGCGTGCTGCGCTTCGACAATGTCGGCTTCCGCTACGAGGGCGTTGGCGGACGGCCGACGCTGTCGGGCATCTCCTTCGAAGCCCGGTCCGGTGAAACCGTCGGCATTGTCGGCCCGCCTGGCAGCGGCAAGTCGACCATCGCACACCTGATCCCGCGCTTCTACGACGTCACTTCTGGCTCGATCACCATCGACGGGCAGGACATCCGCGAGGTGACGCTGCAATCGCTGCGCAAGGCCGTCGGCGTCGTGCAGCAGGATGCGTTCCTGTTCACCACTTCGATCGAGAACAACATCGCCTACGGCAATCCCTGGGCGCGCGAGACCCGCATCGGCCAGGCCGCCGAGTACGCTCAGCTGCACAACTACATCATCGGCCTTCCGGCGGGCTACACCACGGTGGTCGGCGAACGCGGTGCGTCGCTTTCCGGCGGTCAGCGGCAGCGCCTGACCATCGCCCGGAGCCTGATGCTGCGGCCATCGGTGCTGGTCTTCGACGATTCGACAGCGGCAATAGACGCCGGCACCGAGCAGCGCATCCGGGCGGCGATGAAGCGCTTCGCCAGGGATCGCGTCACGCTCATCATCTCGCACCGGTTGAGCTCGCTGATGCATGCCGACCAGATCCTGTTCGTCGAAGGCGGCCGGATCGTCGAACGCGGCACGCATGAGCAACTGCTGGCGCTCGGTGGGCGCTACCGCGCGCTCTACGATCTGCAGCTGCGGCCGGAGGACGACCGGTCTGTGGCGGGAGCCGCGTGATGTCGACACAGAATGACGACGACAAGGAAGACATCAGCGGGCGGCCGACAAAGGCGGTCGTGGGCTCGCACCGCGACGAGGAAGAGGTTTTCGGCAAAGCCTACGATCCGCGCATCATCAGGCGTATCTGGAGCTTCGTGAGGCCGTACCGGAGCCGGATTTTCATCTCGGTCGCTGCAGTGCTGGTGTTCACGCTGACGCAACTGGCGATCCCGCTGGTCATCCGCTACGCCATCGACCACGGCATGACGGCGGGCAGGCTCGACCAGTCGGTGATGATCGCAGCGATCGGGGCTTTCTCAGCGATCATCCTCATCAACTATGCCGCCAGCTATGTGCAGGAAAGCATCGTAGGCAAGGTCGCCGAGAACGTGCTGTCGGACCTGCGCCGTGCCATGTTCAGCCATCTGCAGCGTGTCTCGCTGAGCTTCATGGACAAGACCGAGGTCGGCCGGCTGATGTCGCGCCTGCAGGGCGACGTCAATTCGATGCAGGAATTCCTCGAGACGTCTGTTATGTCGGTCGGTGACATCGTGCTGTTGTTCGGCATTGTCAGCGTACTTTTGTGGCTCGATTTCCGGCTCGGCCTGCTGACGCTGTCGACCATGCCGGTGCTGTTCATCGTGCGCCTGTTCTGGCTGCCGCGCGCCAAGGTCGCCTTCATGGCCGCGCACGAAACCAACTCGATCGCCAATGGCGCGCTGGCCGAAGGCATTCATGGCGTGCGCACGGTGCAGAGCCTGGAGCGCCAGCATGTCAATTTCGACCTTTACGACGAGAAGGTGCTGGCCAATCTCAATGCCCATTTGGCGTCGGCGAAATACGCACAGGTGATGGTGCCGATCGTCGATACGCTGACCGGCATCGCCATGGCGACGGTCGTCGTCGTCGGTGGTTCGATGGTGCTCTCGCACAGCCTCGATATCGGCGTCATGGTGGCGTTCCTGTTCTACATCCAGCGCTTCTTCGACCCGATCCGCTCGCTCACCATGCAGTACAGCGTCATGCAGCGCGCCATGGCTTCGGGCCAGCGCATCTCCGAAGTCCTCGACGTGCCGGTCGACGTCAGCGACAAGGATGGCGCCTTCACCTTGTCGCGCGACATGGACGGTTCGGTCGAGTTCAGGAACGTCACCTTCGGCTACCGGCAGAACCAGCCGGTGCTGAAGAACATCTCCTTCCGCGTCAATCCGGGCGAGACCGTCGCATTGGTCGGCCCGACCGGATCGGGCAAGTCGAGCTCGATGGCGCTGGTGCATCGCTTCTACGATGTCTGGTCGGGTGAGGTCCTGGTCGGCGGCCACGATGTGCGCGACCTGACGCAGGGTTCGCTCGGCGATCAGGTGGCGATGGTGCTGCAGGAGCCGTTCCTGTTCTCCGGCTCGGTGCTGGAGAACATCCGCTACCACAAGACATCAGCCAGCCGCGAGGAGGTGGTGCGTGCCGCGAGGGCCGTCGGCGCGCACGATTTCATCGAGAACCTGCCCGATGGCTACGACACCGAGCTTGAACAGCGCGGCGGCAATCTCTCGCTTGGCCAGCGCCAGCTGATCAGTTTTGCCCGCGCCCTGGTGGCGGATGCAAAGATCCTGGTGCTCGACGAGGCCACGGCCAGCATCGATTCCTACACCGAGATGCTGATCCAGAAGGCGCTGATCAAACTGCTCGAAGGCCGCACCGGCCTGGTCATCGCCCACCGTCTGGCCACCATCCGCGGCGCCGACCGCATCATCGTGCTGCAAAACGGCGAGATCGTCGAAAGCGGCAACCACGAACAGCTGATGGCCAGAAAAGACCTCTACGCCCGCCTCTACAACATGAACTACGCTTCGTTCGATGACATTTCTGGGGAAGAAATGGCAATGGACGCGGCGCTCGGCAAAGCGACCTGAGTGCGGCCAGCAAGCGGCGATTGCGCAATACGGCCGTTGTCCAAAGATCGCTTGTCCCGATTTTGTGAAGGAACGTGTGGGTGCAAAATCCGTTTTCGTCCCGTGCATGTCTCGCATGAACAGGAGGCATCCTCATGAAACGGCAGATGATGCTCACCGGTGCCATTGTCTTGGCGGCCGCGAGCGCGATCTCTTTTAGCACTGTCGCCGATGCTGCGGTCGTCAGGCACCATTCTGTCCGGCATGCCGCGGCACATCGTGGCGGCGAGCATCGGCACGTGGTTCACCGGGAATATCTACGGTCTGACGTGTGGGTTGGCGGCGGTTGGACGGGCGACAACTCGGCGGGCGACAATAGCCGGATGGACAGCTACTACAATGGTTACGGCAGCTACCATGGGTATGTCGGCGACTTTTGCGGAACCGTCGCGTGGACGCTCGGTCTATGCGGTCCCCACGGCCCCTGATTCCTGACTGATATGTGGGGCCAACGAATTGTTTGACCGCCCGGATGCTACGCCATTTCGGGGCGTTTCGAGCCTTCGCGAATGGCTTTGTGCACGCCGCGCTGCAGATCCATGAATACAGGGCTTTCCATCACCTCTTCGCGGCGCGGACGCTCGATGTCGACATTGAAGGTCTGCGTGATGCGCCCCGGGCCGATCCCCATGACGACGATCCGGTCCGACAGATAGACGGCCTCCTCCACGTCATGGGTGACAAACAGGACGGTCAACCTGTGTTCCTCCCAGATCTGGGTCAGCAGCTCCTGCATCTGGTGCCGGGTCAAGGCATCGAGCGCGCCGAAGGGCTCGTCCATCAACAGCATCTTGGGCCGATAGGAAAGCGCACGCGCGATGGCAACGCGCTGTTTCATGCCGCCCGAGAGTTCGGCCGGATAGCGGTCGGCACTATCCGACAGCTTGACGAGTTCGAGATGCTCCAGCGCGATCCTGCGGCAGGTCGCGCGGTCGTAACCGGCGGCCTTGAGGGCAAACTCGATGTTCTGCCGCGCCGTCAGCCAGGGAAGCAGCGTGTAGGACTGGAAGACGACGCCACGGTCGAGACCCGGCTGCAGGATCGGCGCGCCGTCGATGCTGAGATCGCCGGCGTCGAAATCCTGCAACCCGGCGACGATCGACAGCAGCGTGCTCTTGCCGCAGCCCGATGTGCCGACCAGCGAGACAAACTCGTTGTCGGCAAGATCGAGGTTGATATCGCGCAGCACTTCCTTGCGCCGCTCGCCGGTGCCGAAGCTCTTGTGGAGACCGGCGATCCGCAATTTGGGGGGGCTCATCGGCTGGACCTCATTGCGAGCGGCCCTCTTGCTTGAACAGCACCTTTTCCAGCGCCTTCATCACCTGGTCAGTGATGAGGCCGAGCAGGCCAAGCAGCAGGATGTAGCCGATGATGGTGTTGGTCTGGAAATAGCGCTGCGATACGGTGATGCGATAGCCGAGACCCGATGTCGCCGCGACGAGTTCGGCCAGCACCAGCCAGGTCCATGCCCAGCCCAGGCTGATGCGCAGCGTATCCCAGATGCCCGGCAAGGCGCTGGGAACGACGATGCGCGTCAGGATCTTGCGATCCGGCAGACCGAGCGTGCGCCCAAGGCCAATGAAATCGGCGGGAACCCGTTTCACATTGTCCATGATCATCAGCACCTGCTGGAAGAAGGTGCCGATGAAGATGATCAGGAACTTCTGCGAATCGCCGGTACCCGCCCACAGGATGGAGAGCGGCACGAAGGCGACGACCGGCATGTAGCGGATGAAATCCACCAGCGGCTCGATGGCCGCTTCCCAGGAGCGGAAACTGCCGATCAGCACCCCGATCGGTATGGAGAGTGCCGAGGCGATGAGGAAGCCGATGGAAATGCGATACATCGAGGCTTTGAGGTCCAGCCACAACGTGCCGTCAGCCGCGAGCTTGGCGATCTGCATCGCGACGCTGCCCGGCGACGGCAGGAAGATGGGCTTCACCAATCCCAGTCCGGTCGCCGCCCACCAGGCAAGGCCAAGCCCGACAAAGACAGCCACCGCGATCGTCAGGAAGCGGGTCCTGGCGATGGGCACGCCAATCCCGGAGGATCGGCCGCGCCGCGCCGGTTTCGCGATGGGGCTTGGCGCGGAGTGCGCCGAATCCGTTTTCGCGGGGGGTTCCCCGGGCATCTGCGTCACCACCGCGATCCGGCCTTGGTCATTCCGCCGCCTTGACGAAGGACGGGTCGATCATCTGCTCCGGCGTCACGTCGGCCTGCAGCAGTTTGGCGTTCTTGGCGGCCGCTTCGACATCGGCGAAGGTCTTGGTGGTGAAGTCGCCGGTGAGCGCCGTCTTGTTTTCGGCGAGCGAGTAATAGCGCACGCCGTCAAAGGCGGTGTTGAGGTCCTTTACGTCCGAACCGACCGCCTTGGCGATGATGGTGCGGCCACCTGATGTGTCGGCATTGTAATCCTTGAGCGCCGCGTCCCAGCTCTTGATCATGGCCAGCACCTGGCCGGGCCGCGATTTGATCACCTCGTCGCGCACCACCAGCACGTCGCTGATCAGGCCGGGATCCTCGCCGGCGGTGAACAGCAGCTTGAGATCCTTGTTCTGCGCCATGGCGACGGTGAGGTACGGTTCGTAGGTCACCGCGACCGGCACCTGGCCGGCGATCAAGGCGCTGCCGGCGTCGGATGCCGGCATCGGAACCGGCTTCACGTCGTCGATCGACATGCCGTTCCTGGCGAGTGCGTATTTGAGCAGGATGTCGCTCGTCGTGCCTTCCTCGAAAGCGACCTGCTTGCCCTTGAGGTCCGCGATGGAGGTGACGTCCTTGCCGGCGATGATGGCGTCGGCGGTCATGCTGACATCGAGCAGCAGCACGATCTTCACCGGCAGGCCGGCCGCGACCATGCCCATCGCCGTGTGGGTGGCGATGTTGGCGGCGTCGAGCTGGCCGCTTGCAAGTGCTGCATTGATGTCCTTGTCCTCGGCGAAGTTGACGATCTGGACGTCCGTCAGCCCGTTTGCCTTGAACAGCGCCTTGGCCTCGGCGACATGCCACTGGCCATAGCCAAGCCAGGGCTCGATGCCGATCTTGAACGACCCCGCCTCGGGCGTGGTGGGAATGGCCGCATCGGCCGCGTAGGCTGCCGGAGCGGCGGCGAGGCCGATGGCGGCGGCCATCACGAGCGCGCGAAATTGTCCTATTAGGTTACGCATCATCTTTGTTCCCCTTGATGATCAGACCGCTTTTTCTAACCCAGGTAGCCGGTCTGGTGAGACTGCGGGTTTCTGCTCTTGCGGCACTGTGCCTCGGCGTCTTACCTGCCACTTCATGGTGAAAGTGCGAGGATATTTCAGCGTCAGCGGGAGCGGATGTCAAGGCTAAAATACATACATGCATATACAAGTTGGAAAGACTCAATTTTCACGCTTTTTCCGGATCGATGCGGTCGAGGAAATCGGTGACCCGATCGGCTCCGGCAACGGGTTCGCTGCCGACCATGACCGCGACTGAGAACGCAATGAGAGAGGAGACCGGCGTGTGGCTGCGCGCGCCGGCGCGCAGGTTCATGACCAGCGTCGGCGACAGGAACAGCCCTGAGCGCAGCACCGCCCGCCAATCGGCCGGAAGCATGCCGCGTCGTTTCAGTTCCAGCAGCAATGACCGCCACAGGTCTGTCGCCTTGACCTCCAGCAGATCCTGGCGGATCGGGCTCAGGTCCCAGTCCGTGTCGACATGGAGCAGGTTTCCGTCCAGCCGAGCCTGAGCGCGAAAAGCCTCTGTCGCGGTCGCCGGATCATAGAGCCAGAACGGGTGGGCGAAGATATTGTGGAACGTCGCCTTCACCTCCGCCAGCAGCGTCGGGATATGCGAGCCGGCAAAGGCGGGATCGAAGAAAGACAGCTCCGCCCTTCCCGCCTTCGCCGTGTACCAGACATTGGCGTTGTGAGCGTCGCCATGCGCGACCACGCCGCCCGCGTCGGCAAGCCGCTCCGGCCGCAAGCGCACCGCCGCGGCGTCGAAAAGCTCACTGATGCTGCTGGTGTAGCGCTGGCCGTTGATGACGAATTTCAGCCGGGAAAACCGATCCCAATCCAGTTCCACACCGGGGAAGACAAACGGTTTGCCGACATAGAAATCGGCCAGCCGGCCGCCTGGCGACGAGCGTGTCTCGGCATCGATCAGCCGCTCATGAAAAAGCCTGTGGATCGGCTCCGCCGCTACATCCTCGACAGTCACCGGATGCAGCGTCTCCAGATAGACCTTGAGCAGCCTGGCCGACAGGTCGCGCTCGGCAAGAACCGCTTCTTGCCGCTTCTCGCCATCATCTTCGGCATCCAGCGCGAACAGCACATCCGAAAATCTCGGATCCGCGCGGCGGCGATAGACAAGGATCTGCTCACCCGGCTGGGCGGACATGTGCACCGGCTGATCGACCGGCAGGCCGGCACGCGACAGAATCTCGGCCCTGTAGTACTCGCCCGTCATCGCCTCTTCCCGCTCCTCCTGATGGAACTTGAAGAAGTAGGCCTTGCCGTCGTCTTCGAAGAAGCCGTTCAACGAATTGAGGCTGTATTTGTCGAAGTTGATGCGGACATTGCGGGGGGTCATCTCGAACAGGTCGCCCAGCAATGCCGACAGCGCACTTTGTGCCTCGGCAACATCATGCTGCGCGAGAGCCCGGATCCACGCCGTGCGGCTGGGTGTCTGCGTCATCTGTCGCTCCTTCCAGCCAGTTCGTTAGCCGAGGGCGAAACCATTCTCATCAGTACATGTATATACATTGGCAACGAAATCGCTCCTGCTTGCATTCGCCATGATTCCGTCAGCTGTTTTTGGAAGGGGAGTAGCGGCTGCCGAGCGAATAGCGGCTGCCGGCATAAGTCAGCTTGCTGATCGTCGCCACCACCGCGCCCGTCCATGTCCGGCGATGCAGGAAAAGGCAGCAGGCGCCGACATCGATGCCCAGATGCCGCGCTGTCTCGGCATCCGCCGGGATCGCCGAGATGATGTGTTCGACCTCGGTCACCGGGGTTTTCTGCATGAGGTAGTCATAGGTCGCCGTCTTCGAAAAATCCTGCTTGTCATAATCGGGGATGAGGCTCGGATTGACGAAGCGCTCTTCCAACTGAACCGGCAGATCGTTCTCGAAATTGACGACGACGGAATGATAGATCGAGACACGCTTTGGAAATTCGAACGACAGCGCCAGTTCCTTTGTCGGCATGATAGTTTCGAGGACGAGGACTTCGGAACGATGCCTGTTGCCGCGCTCGACGATTTCCGCCGCGATGTTGTTGATCTCGATCAGCGTCGATTGCGGCCGCGGCGGTGCAATGAAGGTCCCCACACCTTGCAGCCGGGTCAGAAATCCCGCCGCGGTCAGTTCCCGCAAGGCCCGGTGCACCGTCATCCGCGACACGCCGAGCGAAGCCACCAACTCATTTTCGGACGGCAGCTTGCGATCCTTGTTCCACTGGCCTTTTCCGATGTTGGTCAGGATGTAGTCCTTCACCTTCTCGTAGAGAGGGCTGGCCGTATCGGGCAAAGTGATCATTTCAAAAGTCCTTTCCGGCGATTTATCGGAAATCACGACTGCTCGACAGGTTGCCGCATGCGGATGATTGTTTTCAAGCCGTCGCTGCGCCCCGCCAACAGTCGCTCATAGGCGGCCGGAATGTCATCCAGGCCGATCTCTTGGTCGATCAGGGCCAGCAGCGGTTCGCTGAATTCACCCAGCAGCCGCACAGCCTCGGGCAGTTCGTCGGCAAAGGCATGACATCCCAGCAATCCGATTTCGCGTTCGACAAGACTATTGGGATCGATGTCGAGACGGTCATGGAAGATGCCGACCATGGCGACCGTACCGCCGGGATCGAGAACGCCGAGCAGCTGATTGAGTGCCGCGATGCTGCCGGTCGCTTCGATGGCCGCGAGCAACGGGGCATTGGCGGTTGCGGCGGCAATGGCGTCCCGGTTCAGATCGACGATCGTTGCCCCCGTCACCCGCGCCACGCGGGCGCTGCGAGCCTGGTTGCGGTCGACGACGAGCACGGTGCCGGCGAAGGTTCGCGACAGCAGCAGCGCAGCGAGACCGCCGATCGGCCCGCAGCCGACGACCAGCACGGAACCTGCCGTTTTCGGCAGGCGCCGCACCGCGTGCAGCGCCACCGCAAGCGGCTCGGCCGTCGCCGCGACCCGCTCGTCAAGCGCGGCATTGATGACATGCAAAAGCCGTGCGGGCAGCACCGCCTGTTCGGCAAATCCGCCGTCGCAGATCTCACCCACGAAGCCCAGATCAGTGCAGAGATGCCGCCTGCCGGCACGACATTGCGCGCAGTCTCCGCACCACAAACGGGAATCGGCAATCACCCTGTCACCGACGGCGACGGTGTCGACGCACGCGCCGATGGCGATCACCGTGCCGGTCAGCTCGTGGCCGGCCGTCGAAGGCGACCGGCTTATCCATTGGCCCGTGCGGAAATTGTGCAGATCGGAGCCACAGATGCCGGCGGCATCGACCCTGAGCTTCACCCAGCCCGCATCCGGCGCGCCCGGCGTGGCGATGTCCTCGACGCGCAGATCGCCGGGTCCATAAAGTCGAGCGGCCTTCATCGCGATCGTTTCCGCTCAGCCGGCGAGATAGCGGTCGCGGATTTCCGAAACCGCGTTCTCATGCGAGCTGAACCCTTCGTAGCGGGCGAGCCTGCGGGCATGCAGCGCCAGTTCCGGATAGGCCGCCGAGGTGACATAGCCGACCGACGAGCGCTTGACGAAATCCGTCACCGAAAGCGGCCCATAGGTCCGCGCCCAGCGGCTGGTCGGCAGCACGGCATTGGGTCCGAGGACGAAGTTGGCAAGGGTCACCGGCGTATGCGGGCCCATGAGGATTTCGGCTGCCTCGGTGATGCGCCCGAGATGCGCGAACGGCTCCGTCGACAGGATCTCGAGATGTTCGGGCGCATAGTCATTGATGAAGCGGTAGCTGTCCTCCAGCGACGCCGTCAGCACGATGCCGCCGCGCTTACCGGTCAGCACCGCGCGCGAAAACTCGACACGCTGTTCGGTCATCCGCGACCAATGCTCAGGAAGTGCAGCGAGTGCCGCTTCGGCGACCTTGCGGCTGTGCGTCACCAGATAGGCCGAGGAATCCGGCCCGTGCTCGGCTTCGATGAGAAGATCAAGCGCGGCAAGGCCTCCGTCGACGCTGTCATCGGCAAAGATGATCGCCTCGGACGGGCCGGCCGGTAGGCCGGTGTTGATGACCGACGACAACACGCTCTTGGCCGCCACCACCCACGGGCTGCCGGGGCCGACGATCTTGAGCGCGGGCTTCACTGTCTGCGTGCCGTAGGCGACGGCGGCGACCGCTTGCGCGCCGCCGCATTTGTAGACGGTCCCGACGCCGGCGAGGCGCGCGGCGACCAGCGTTGCCGCATCCACCGAACCATCCGATGTCGGCGGCGTCACGATCGCGATCTGCGGCACACCGGCAATCACCGCCGGAACCGACGTCATCATCGTCACCGACGGAAAGGCGCCCTTGCCGCGGGGAACATAAAGCGCGACGGAAGCGATCGGCGTGTATCTGTCGCCGGCATAGGCGCCCGGCCGAACTTCCTTGAGCCACATTGTTTCCGGCTTCTGCTCCTCGTGGAAATGCCGGATGTTGTCGATGCCGAACTGGATGCTCTCCACGACATCCTTTTCGACCTTGTCGAACGCCGCGTCGAACTCCCTCTCCGACACCTGCAGTTCGCCCTCAGTGACATTGGCCTTGTCGAGTTCCCTCGCAAACCGGATCAAGGCGGCGTCGCCCTCGTCCTTGACGGCCTGGATGATCGGCCGGACCTTCTCGACGAAGACCGTCAGATCGGCTTCGGCGCGCTTCAGCAGACTGGCGCGCTGGTCGGCATCGATGGATGACAAATCGTGGAAGCTGATGTCGGACATGGCTGCTCGTTCTCCTGAAACTCTTGGAACGCAAGGACGGTTGGCGCTGGTTGGCCATAGTTCTGCGAGCCGACAGGTCGACCCGGCACAAGGATCAAAGCCGTCGAAATGGCTTCACTCGGACAAAAGTATATACATGTATGTATGATGGTCGCCAGCAATTTTTCCATCATCCTTCCGGTCGAAACTGCCCAGACAAACCGCTCATCAGATCGAGGCGAGAAAGCCGCCATCGACCGGGATGGACTGGCCGGTGATATAGGCTGCGGCGTCCGAAGCGAGGAACACCGCGATGCCGTGCAGGTCGGAGAGATCGCCGAAACGGCGCTGCGGGATCTTGGCCAGCATGGAGTGCTGCCATGCCTCGTTGCTGTAGAAAACGTCAGTCATCGCCGTCCTGAAATAGCCCGGAGCGATGGCGTTGACCCTTATGCCAAGCTCCGCCCACTCCGCCGCAAGCGCCCGCGTCATGCCGAGCAGGCCCGACTTCGACGAGCCATACGGCACCGCCGTGGGAATGCCGACTTCGGATGTCAGCGAGCACAGATTGATGATGGCGCCGGAACGCCCTGCGTCCCGCATCAGCCGCGCGGCGGCCTGGGCGCAGAAGAACGCTCCCTTCAGATTCGTGTCGACGATCCTGTCCCAGAGCGCCTCATCGACATCGAGCGACGGCCGCACCTCTTCCATCCCGGCATTATTGACGAGAATGTCGAGACCGCCCAGCAGCCTGGCGGCTTCGGCAGTCGCCGCCCGGCACCGATCGACATCGATAACGTCCAGCGCAATGGCGTGTGCCACCCCGCCGGCCGTGCGGATGGCTGCCGTCGTGTCCTCAAGCGAGGCCAGGCTGCGCGCCGTGACCGCGACGTCGGCGCCGGCAGCGCTGAGCGCTTCGGCGATGCTGCGCCCGATGCCGCGGCTGGCGCCGGTGACGAGCGCCTTCCTGCCAGAGAGATCGAAGAGAGAAGCGTTGCGCATGTGATCCTCCTGTCGGTGGCCGGCTTCGGTCTTTTCGAGACTATCATATCAGGTTACATATACAAGCATATACAAAGCGCTTCAGCTGCGCTCCTGATGGCATCAGTCGCCGCATGAGCACCCTTGTCGTCAATGTCGGTGGCACATTTTATTTGGTCTCGAACCGGACGCAGGCCTTAACATTCGCGGCGTGGGTTTTTACATCCAAGGGGTCTGCAAACCATCGACGCTTGAGGAGGCTCCCTTGCAGCAGCCAGATGACATCGCCGCCCGCCGATTGGGCATTCTCATCGAGCAATATGTGGAAGCGCGCAAAAAGCGCTACGACTATGTGTCGACCGAACAGGCCTATCGGGCCATCCGGCACGTCCTCAAACCCGCCATTCCCGATCGCGAACTCGACGACATGGTCGCCTCGCTTGCCGTCAAGAATGGGCTGGCGGTCGTTTTCGACCGCCAAACCAAAGCGTCGGCCGATGATGTTCCTCCGGGGATACGGTCTTAGATCAACGCACGCCGGCCGGCGCCGGGCTTCGCCACATCGATACGGGGCCAAACGCATCATTCGGCCCCGTATCGATGTATTGCCGAAGGAATCTGCGATCCACCGCGCCTCGCGCCATACTTCGTTCGCTGAGCAGGAATGCCTGGTCTCACAGGGCGAGGCGCAGCCGGCTGCGTCGGGCCGCCGACCAAAAAGCGCCGGCATCCGCGCCCGGTTTGTCGAATACAGGACGGTTGTCCTGTTCTGCCATGCCGCGCAGAAAATCGCCAAGGATGCCGCGACCTTGGAATGCAGCGGAGCAGAATTCTGCACCGCAGCAGCGCTCTGAAGTCGCGGCATGCATCCTCTGGTCTGCGCCGCGTTGCTACGCTCCTTGCTTCGCCCGTGGATGACGAAGCAATGGGCTCTACTCGTCTTCCGAACCGCCGGCAGTCGGCTTGCCTTCTATCGCCCGCCGCAAAGCATCGTTGATGCGGTCCTGCCAGCCCGGTCCATCCTCCTGGAAATGATCCAGAACGGCGCGGTCGATCCGGATCGAAACAAGCTCCCTGACGCCTGGAGTGGCCGAGGGCTCACGGACCGGAGCAGCCGGCTTCTTCACTGGCTTGAAAGCCGCTTCTGCGGCCGTCATCGGATTTGTCGGTCGGCGCGGGGGATTTGCCATTGGATGACCCTGACTGAAGACGATTCGTGCTCGACGCTGCACGCTTGCGCCACCATAGCCCAACCAGCGCCGTCGCGCAGGCCCCTTTGGTCAGGAACAATCACTCGGCTGCTTGAAGACTTTGTGCGTCGACGATGACCCTGATCTCGGCACGGCAGGAGCCGCAATTCGTCCCGGCATGCAGGGCCACGCCGATTGCCGCGACGCTACCGCAACCTTGGCGCACCGCTTCCGCGATCTGGTTGGCACCGACGCTGAAGCAGGAGCAGACGATGGCGCCGCGGTCGGCGTCGATTCCGCCAGGCCGCCCGGCGACGATCGACAGCCTGCCGCGGCGGTCGACATAATCGGCACTCAACTGTTCCGCCGCCCAGCCGCGCGACACGGCAACGGGTCCGGACGCGACGAACAAGGCGCCTGACAGTTGGTCGCCGTCGAAGGCGGCGATGCGATGCTGGCCGGCGTCGCGGTCATGATAGGCGAGGATTTCGGCGCCCGGTGACGTGCCGAACAAGGACCCTGCGAAGCCGGCCCAGTCGATATCGTCATCGCCAAAGGCAAGCTCGACCCGCCAGCCGCCCTTGCATTTGGCCACCGCCCAGTAAGCTGCTGCTACATGCGCCGGCCTCTCGCGCATCACGGCGAAGCCGAAGGTTTTCGCGGCGAATTTCTCGATGCGGGCAGCGACATGTTTCAGCGCCGGCTGGCCGGAAACCGGATCGGTCAGCGGCGCGGTCAGCGTGTCGAGCCGGCCCTTCGCCGCAAACTGATCGGTCCAGTGCATCGGTGCAAACAGGCTGCCCTGGCGCTGGCGCACCGTCACCAGCGCGCGCACCAGCACGTCGCCACGCGGGGTGGAAACGCGCACGATGTCGGCGTCGCCGATGCCGAAGCGCTGCGCATCCGCCGGGTGGATTTCGACAAAGGGCTCGGCGATGTGCTGCGACAGCCGCGGGCTTTTCCCCGTCCGTGTCATGGTGTGCCAATGGTCGCGAATACGGCCGGTGTTGAGGATCAGCGGATAGTCGGGGCTGGTACGGATTTCCGTGGTGGGGCGGATGGCGATGAAGCGGGCCTTGCGGTCGGGTGTGTAGAAATTGCCGTTGGCGAAGAAGCGGGTGTTGGAAGGGCCAGGTGCGGCGTGAGCGCTCTCCTCTGGCTGACGTCCAGCTTGAACACCCCCCTCTGGCCTGCCGGCCATCTCCCCCGCAAGGGGGGAGATTAGCGGTTCAGGCGTTGCCGCCATTCCTGCAACGTTGGCGATTGGCGAAGGCAGGGATGCCGTCTGATCTCCCTCCTTGCGGGGGAGATGGCCGGCAGGCCAGAGGGGGGTGCCTTGGCTCGGCGCCGGCCACTGGAAAGGCTCCAACGCGTCGTAGTCTTCTCCATCAACCCCGGCATAAACCCCAATATCGAAATCCCGCGCACCATCATTTTCAAAACCCGACAGCGCGGAATGCTCGGCAAACACCTCAGCCGGCGTGGCATGGGAAAACGCCTCGCCAAAGCCCATCCGCTTGCCCACCTCGGCAACAATCCGCCAGTCCGGCAGCACTTCTCCGGGCAGGTCCAAAAAGGCGCGCTGGCGTGAGATGCGGCGCTCGGAATTGGTGACGGTGCCGTCTTTTTCGCCCCAGGCGGCGGCGGGCAGCCGGACATGGGCGTGGCGCACCGTATCGGTCTGGGCCAGCACGTCCGACACCACGACAAAGGGACAAGCTTTGATCGCCGCCTCTACGGCATCGGCATCCGGCATCGAATCGACCGGGTTGGTGGCCATGATCCACAGCGCCTTGATGCGCCCGTCCGCCACCGCCTGGAACATCTCGACCGCCTTCAGGCCGGGCTTTCGGGCAATGGTCGGTGCATTCCAGAATCGTTGCACGCGATCGCGATGTTCCGGGTTTTCGACTTCCATGTGCGCGGCCAGCATGTTGGCCATGCCGCCGACCTCGCGACCGCCCATGGCGTTGGGCTGGCCGGTCACCGAGAATGGCCCGGTGCCGGGTTTGCCGATGCGGCCGGTGGCGAGATGGCAGTTGATGATGGCGTTGACCTTGTCGGTGCCCGAGGACGACTGGTTCACCCCCTGGCTATAAACGGTCACCGTTTTCGCGGTCGCCGCGAACAGGCTGTAGAAGCGGCCAAGCTCGTCCTCGCTCAGTCCCGTGGCGGCGGCAACGCCGGCCAGGTCGAGCGCCGACGCCGCGAAAAGCGCTTGCCCGAAGCCGGTCGTATGCGTCGTGATATAGGCGCGGTCGAGCGCATTGTGCTGGCCGAGATAGGCGAGCAGCCCGGTGAACAGGGCGACGTCGCCATCCGGTGCGATCGCCAGGTGCATGTCGGCGATGTCTGCGGTCATCGTGCGACGCGGATCGACCAGCACGATCTTCATCTCCGGCCGCTTTTCCCGGGCCGCCGCGATGCGCTGGTAGAGCACGGGATGGCACCAGGCGAGGTTGGAGCCGACCAGCACGATGAGGTCGGCAAGCTCCAGATCCTCATAGGTTCCCGGCACCGTATCGGCGCCGAAGGCACGGCGATGGCCGGCGACCGAGGAGGCCATGCACAGGCGCGAATTGGTGTCGATATTGGCCGAGCCGATAAAACCTTTCATCAGCTTGTTGGCGACGTAATAGTCCTCAGTTAGAAGCTGGCCGGAGACATAGAAGGCAACCGAATCCGGGCCGTGCTCGGCGATGGTTTGCGAGAAGGTCGAGGCGACCAGGTCGAGCGCCTCGTCCCAGCCGGCGCGGCGGCCGTGGATCTCCGGATGAAGCAGCCTGCCGTCAAGGTCGACGGTCTCGGCCAGCGCCGAACCCTTGGAGCACAGCCGGCCGAAATTGGCCGGATGGTTGGGGTCGGCGGGCGGGGGGGGCCAGGCCGCGCCCCCCGCCCCCCGCCGCCCCCCCCCCCCCCCCCCCCCCCCAACGGGGCGGGGGGGGGGAGCGCGCCCGCGGGGGGATGTGT